>NZ_JBHFMW010000038.1:94523-182175 GCF_041929505.1 Aeromonas sp. MdU4
TCCTGCTTCCTGCTTCCTGCGTGCTATCCCTCCGGCTAGCCAAGCCTGCGTGACCAGACCGTGTGCAATAGGCCCGAGATCGGGCGTTGGCTCGTAATGCCGGGTGGCGGCCCGGTGATGGGGTTCTTGGCAAGTGCTGGCTATGCATAAGTTAAAATTGGGGTATCAAACGAAAAGCCATAAATAAAATTTATAGTGGCTGAGTCGGCCTACTTATCAACCCTGGAGGGTGACGGCCAGCCTTGTCAGGGGCATAGCCGATCCTGTGCGCCACAGGTTTCTGAATATCGAACAGCGAAAAAGGGAAGATGCTCAGGCATCTTCCCTTTTTAGTGATATGAGTGGTTGATGCTCTTTGCAGGATTAGCCGTGATGGCGGCGGTCGTTGGCCTGCGCAAGCAACATGCGGCTTTCACGCAAGAATTGATCGGCGTGTTCACCAAAGAAACCGGAGACCTGTGAGAACGCGTCGATAAAGCCTGCCCTGTCCCCCCGCTCCAGCAGCCCCAGCGCTTCACCAAAGTTCTGGTAGTAACGGCGGATCATCGCCAGGTTGTGCGGTGACGACAAAATGATGTCGGCATAGAGGTGGGGATCCTGGGCAAATAGCCGTCCGACCATGGCCAGCTCCAGCCGGTAGATGGGGGAGCTCAAACTCAGCAAGCGATCCAGATTGGCTTGCTCCCGGGAGAGGTGCCAGCCATAGGCAAAGGTGGCGAAGTGACGCAGTGCCTGAATGAGGGTCATCGCCTCATCGTGGGCCTTGGCTTCCACCTGCTGCAAGCGGGCGCCCCAGATGGTCATCTGATCCAGCAGCCATTGGCTGGCTGCGGGGTCACGACCCTGACAGCAGACGATCACCTGCTTGGCGAGGCTTGCCACATCCGGCCCGAACATGGGGTGCAGTCCCAGTACCGGCCCTTGGTGCACCGTCAGCATATGTTCGAGCGGCGCCGCTTTCACGCTGGTGACATCGACCAGCAGGCAGTGGGCGGGCAGGTTGCCGAGGCGGTCGATGATCTGGCAGGTGATATCGATGGGCACCGCCACCATCACCAGACCGGCTCCGGCGAG
The DNA here is from genome assembly GCF_041929505.1 of Aeromonas sp. MdU4. Lineage (NCBI taxonomy): Bacteria > Pseudomonadati > Pseudomonadota > Gammaproteobacteria > Aeromonadales > Aeromonadaceae > Aeromonas > Aeromonas sp. MdU4. The sequence continues at coordinate 95,598 of NZ_JBHFMW010000038.1, forward strand.
GATCTCGTCAGCGCGCGGCCAGTCGGCTTGTTCCAGCGTCTCGACCCGATAGCCTGAGAGGCTAAACATATGACCGAACAGCCGACCAAGCTGGCCCTGACCGCCGATGATGACCACCTTGCCAAGATCCGGCTTTATGCATTTGAAGCCGGTATCTTTCTCGCTGGCATAAGATTCACGCATCACCCGGCGCAGCACGTCTTCGATGAGATCGCCGGGCACCCCCAACTGCTCAGCCTCGGCACGGCGGCGGGCCAGCATGCTCGCTTCCCGATCCGGTGCATAGATGGGCAGGCCGTGGCGGCTCTTTACCTCACCCACTTCTCCCACCAGGGCCAGACGGGCGGCCAGCAGATCGATCAGCTGCTTGTCCACCGCATCTATCTTGTCCCTGAGTACATTCAACTCTTCAGCCATATCCAGTCCCTGCTGGCGCCGCAGCGGCGGCGCCCTGAAAATCAAGATGCAACAAGGTATCACGGCATGAGCGGTTTGATGCCACCACTAGTGATACCTCGATTGTTCAATAGGTTACGACAAGATACCACGGCTTACCGTGCAGTTCTGCCCTTGAGGGGGTCAGCCAGCTGGTTGTGGCAGCGGGCCAGCAGGGTGGCGGTGGTGTCCCAGTCGATGCAGGCATCGGTGATGGATACCCCGTAGCGCATCTGCTCCTTGGGCTGCTCGCTGGACTGGTTTCCCTCGAACAGGTTGGATTCGAGCATCACCCCGATGATGGAGCGGTTGCCCTCCTGGATCTGGTGGATGACGTTGTCGGCCACCTTGGGCTGCAAACGGTGATCCTTGCTGGAGTTGCCGTGGCTGCAATCCACCACAAGGCTCGGCAGCAGGCCCGCTTTCTCCAGCGCCTCTTCCGCCAGTGACACGTTGACCGAGTCGTAGTTGGGATGTTTGCCGCCGCGCAGGATCACGTGGCCATCCGGGTTGCCCTGGGTCTGCAGCAGCGCAACCTGGCCCTGCTGGTTGATCCCCATAAAGGCGTGAGGGGAGGAGGCCGCTTGCAACGCATTGATGGCAGTCCCCAGGTTGCCGTCGGTGCCGTTCTTGAAGCCGACCGGCATGGAGAGGCCGGAGGCCATCTCCCTGTGGGTCTGGGATTCGGTGGTGCGGGCGCCGATGGCTGACCAGGAGAAGAGCTCGGCCAGGTATTGCGGGCTGATGGGGTCGAGCGCTTCGGTGGCCAGCGGCAACTCCAGCTCCGCCAGCCAGCAGAGCAGCTCGCGGGCACGATGAAGCCCCAGCTCCACATCGAAGGTGCCATCCAGATTGGGGTCGTTGATAAAGCCTTTCCAGCCGACTGTGGTGCGAGGCTTCTCAAAGTAGACCCGCATGACAATGTAGAGAGAGTCCTGGTAGGCATCATGCAGCGCTTTGAGTCTGGTTGCGTACTCTTTGGCGGCGTCCATATCGTGGATGGAGCAGGGACCACAGATCACCAACAGCCGGTGATCGCGGCGGTGAATGATGTCGGCGATGGTATTGCGGGCCCCTTGCACGAATGCCAGCGCCTTGTCGGAGATGGGTAACTTCTCCTTGAGCTGGGCAGGCGTGATCATCACTTGTTCGGACTGGATATGGATGTTGTTCAGGGGGTCTCTGTGCATGATTTCATTCTCTCTACTGTATTAAGCCAAAAGCAACCGTACCTATATGTTTACGTTGGTACCGGCTTTGTTACGCAACCGCCCTCACCTTACCAAGGAAAAACAAACAATCAAGTGAAACTAGCGGGGTGACTGCTAAAAAACCAGATAAAGGAGTATCTGTATAGCGCTAACAGGAATAATAAGGATCATGTTTCGGAGGCTAAGTGGTCTTTGTGTAATCTTAAGTTTACGGTTGGGGTAAGGGAAACAGGGCAGGGCTCGCCGTCCAGATTTTTTCTCCCGCTGAGGAGTGGTGTTACTGTGGCGCGATGGCGATGATTGTTTGCGGGGCCTGTTTGGCAAGCCATGGAAAGAGGGAGCCGTGATGGCTCCCTCTGGTCTGGACTGATGGCGTCATCTGCCGGTTTACCGCTTCTGTTTCATCAGCATCTCTTTATTGAGGCGGGTTAGCATCTCCTGGTTGACCAGTACAATGCCCTGCTCGGAGCGGTAGAAACGGCGAGCATCTTCATCGGCATTTTCACCGATCACCGTCCCTTCTGGCAGCTTGCAGCCCTTGTCGATCACTACCCGGCGCAGTCGGCAGCCAGCACCAATTTCTACACCCGGGAAGACTATCGCCTGATCCAGAGTACAGAAGGAGTCGACCCGCACGTTGGTAAAGAGTACCGAACTCAGGATGAAGGAGCCGCTGACGATGGTGCCCCCGGCAAACATTGAGTTGATGGTCATACCATGCTGGCCGTTGCGGTCCTGCACGAACTTGGCGGGCGGCGTCATATTCTGGCTGGTCCAGATGGGCCACTCCTGATCATAGATATCCAGCTCCGGAGTGACGGAGGCCAGATCCATGTTGGCTTCCCAGAAGGAGTCCACTGTCCCCACATCACGCCAGTAGGGGCGCTGACCTTCGCTGCAACCGACGCAAGACATGCCGAACGGATGGGCGAATGCAGTGCCCTCTTTAACCACTCTCGGGATCACATCCATGCCGAAATCGTGGTGGGATTGCTCGTTGGCGATGTCCTCATCCAGTAGTTGATAGAGGTAGTCAGCATCGAAGATATAGACACCCATGGAGGCCAGTGCGGTATCGGCCTTGCCCGGCATGGCAGGCGGATTGGCCGGTTTTTCGACGAAGGCGTTGATCTTGCGATCATCGTCCACTGCCATCACCCCGAAGGCACTTGCCTCGCTACGCGGAACTTCAATACAGGCGACGGTTACTTTGGCCCCCATATTGACGTGGTCCAGCAGCATGGCGGCGTAGTCCATCTTGTAGATGTGATCCCCGGCCAGCACTACCACATATTTGGGGGCGTGATCGCGGATGATATCCAGATTCTGGTAGACCGCATCGGCGGTACCGCGATACCAGTTGACCTCGTCCACGCGCTGTTGTGCAGGCAGCAGGTCGATGAACTCGTTCATCTGGTAGCGCAAAAAGGACCAGCCAGATTGCAGGTGGCGTAACAGGCTGTGGGATTTGTACTGGGTAACGACGCCAACGCGACGAATGCCGGAGTTGATGCAATTGGAAAGCACAAAATCGATGATGCGGAATTTACCGCCAAAATGAACTGCAGGCTTGGCACGGTTGTCGGTTAACTGTTTGAGGCGACTACCCCGCCCTCCAGCGAGAACCAAAGCCATGGTCTCGTTCAGCAACTGTCTGGATTTTGCTGTATTGGCAGGTTGTAACAACATCTTGTATCCCTTTGTAGATAAATCACCACAATGTTGCCTCTTTTGAGCCCTTAAGAAAGTGCTTTCAGTCACAATTTGAGGGTTGGTTTCGTAACAAAATGACTCATTTGTTATTAAAAATGACGGGTAGATCAGGATTCGCTGGCAATCTGCTCAGTTGTCAATTGAGACGAGTCGGTAGGGCCAGCAGAATGGCTCAGAGAGGGGAGGGAAATCCCCCTGCCAGGAGCTGGCAGGGGGGATTGGGATCAGGCTGCGTTGGCGAGTGGTTCTTCACCTTTTTTCTGGTATGCCTGCGGGGTGAGGCCCAGCAACTCTTGTACGGTCGAGGCCACCGTAATGGAGGAGACCGTGCCCACCAGGATCCCGGCAAACAGGGTGAAGGAGAAACCGTAGAGGGCGTCACCGCCAAACAGCAGCAGGGCGCCCACGGTAAACAGGGTAGTGCCCGAGGTGATCATGGTGCGGCTGAAGGTTGCCTTGATGGCAACATCTGAGCAGTCGTGGATCCCCATCTGGGTGCGCGAGCTAAGCAGATCCCGCAGCCTGTCCGAGATGACGATGCTGTCGTTGAGGGAGTAACCGATCACCGCCATCAGACCGGCGATGATGTTGAGGTCAAACTCGATCTGGCACAGGGAGAGCAGCCCCAGCGCCACGATGGCGTCATGGACCACCGAGAGCAGGATGCCGATAGCCTGGCGCCATTCGAAGCGAAATGCCAGATAAGCCGACATCGCCAGCGAAGCCACCAGCACCGCCAGCATCCCCTGCTGGAACAGCTCGGCACCCACCTGGGGGCCGACGATGGTGGTGCGCAGCAGTTCGACCGGCATGCCCAGTTGCTGGGTCAGCATGGTGGCGAGCTCGGTAGCTTGCCAGGGCAGTTCGTGGGGGGGCAGCTTGATCAGCCACTCACCGGGTATCCCGGCCGAGCTGAGCTCCGCCGCACCTGCCAGCGGAGAGACCAGCATGGCATTGAGTTCATGGGCCTCTTTCAGGGTTTGGATATGAAACTCCAGCAGGATCCCGCCGGTAAAATCGAGCCCCAGAGTGAGGCCATTTATCAGCAAGATGGCCACACTGGCCACTGTCAGCAGGATGGAAGCCCACAGGCCGATATAACGCCAACGGGTCAGGCCCATTGCAACAATCATTCTCAACATAGTTCTATCCTCAGCCACGCTCTCATATCACGAGAGGTCGCTCGTCACGTGATGCCACTGGCAGCACGAGGAAAAATTTCTGGCTGGCACGCTCTGTAAGCCACACCTGTGGCTGGCCAGACAGTTCTGGATCATGTCGGGGCAAGCAAGCCCCTTACACCTTCAACGTGCGCTCGCTGCTGCGGCCCCACAGGGGGTTGATGATGGCGCGCGTGCCCCAGATCCCGGTGATCATGCTGGAGAGCAGCCCCAGAATGAGGGTGATGGAGAAGCCTTGCAGCGGTCCGGAGCCGATGGAATAGAGCACCACGGCGCAGATTAGCGTAGTGATGTTGGCATCGAAGATGGTGTGGAAGGCCGAGCGATAGCCAAAGTCGATGGCGTTAGCCAGTGAGCCGCCTTCTCGCAGACGGTCCTTGATCCGCTCGAAAATCAGCACATGGGTATCCACCGCCATCCCCACCGTCAGCACCAGACCGGCGATCCCCGGCAAGGTCAGCACGGCCCCTGGCAGCACCGCCAGCATCCCGACCTGCATCAACAGGTTGGCGACCAGCGCCGTGATGGCGACCCAGCCGAACTTGCGATACCAAGCCATCATGAACAGCATCATGCCCGCCATGCCGAAGGCCAGCGCGGTGAAGCCCGCCTCGATATTCTGCATCCCCAGGGTCGGGCCAATGGAGCGCTCTTCCAGGATCTTGAGCGGGGCGGTGAGGGCGCCAGCGCGTAGCAGCATGGCCAGCTCCTGCGCCTCCGGCAGACTGCCAATACCGGTGATACGGAACTGGTTACCCAGTGCAGTCTGGATGGTGGCGACGTTGATCACCTCGCTCTGGGCGCGCAATTTACCCTGGGCATTGGTCTTGTACTCGGTGAAGACGGTCGCCATCGGCTTGCCCACATGCTGGCGGCTGAACTGGTTCATCTTGCTGCCACCCAGGGTGTCGAGCACGATGTTGACCTGGGGTTGACCCATCTCGCCCATGTTGGCGCGGGCATCGACAATGTGTTCGCCGGTCAGTACCGGCTTGCGTGCCATGCCAACGGCCTGACCGTTGCGATCGGCAATATAGAAGTGGCTGTCGGCTTTGGCCTCATAGAATGCCAGCGATGCAGTGGCCCCGATCACCTCTTTCGCCTGCTTGGGGTTGTGCACTCCGGGCAGTTCGATACGGATGCCATCTTGCCCCTGCCGTACCACCGAGGCCTCGACGATGCCGAGTTCATTAATTCGCTTCTTGAGGATCGACAGGTTCTGGGTCACGGCGTTGTTGACCAGCAGGGTGCGTTCGGCCTCGCTCAGCACCAGTTTTAGCTCATTGCCGCTGCGGGTCATTTTCCACTGATCCTGGCGGGTGCCTGCGCTTTCCTTGATGATGGCGAGCCAGTTGCTCTGATCAGTTGCCTCCGGCAGGGTGACATTGACGCTGCCCAGATCAGCCCGGACTACGCCAGCACCGCGCAAGTTGGCTTCACGGAAGCGGGTGCGAAGGGTATCCACCAGATTCTTGGTCTGGGTGTCGATGACGAAATCGACATCCACCCCGATCAGCAGCTGGGAGCCACCGCGCAGGTCTAGCCCGAGCTTGATGGGGTCGGCGCCGAGGCGGGTGATCCAGCTCGGGGCATTGGAGTGAAACTCCAGTGTCAGTGCCGCACTGTCGAGACCCTGCTGCTCCAGCAACTGCTTGGCCCGTTGCTGTTCACTCTGGCTGGCGAAGACCAGTTCGACCCGCTCCGGCTGCTCGATAATTTTGGTCGGGGTCAGCTGGTTGTCGGTCAGCAGTAACTGCTGCTGGACGGTCAGACTCTGCTGGCCGTGCAGACCGAGGGAGGGCTGCTCACCGAAAAAGGTGGGCAGCGAATAAAAGGTAAAGGTCAGCAGCATCAACAGCAGCAGTGCGTACTGCCACTTGCTCATGCGGTTGAGCAGTGTGCGATTGGTTTTTCTCATGGCAAATAGCCTCTGTCAGGAGAATGGTGCGCAGGCCATCACCCATGCATGGGTTTGGCAAGGCGCAGAAAAATGGATGCATCAGGTGCGGATCAGGCTGAAGCGGGATCCGTCAGAAGGAGGAGATGAGCAAACCGTGGATCTGCCAACCCCTCAGGGTCAGGCGCTCAGATAACTCTGGGTGAAGCGGTACTGCAGGTGTTGACGCTGTAGGCGGCGCCGATGGATCGCACCGAAGCGATCGCGAAAGCTCTGCTTGTGGTAAAGCTGGGCAGTAAGGATCAGCCAGCCAAGCAGCACCAGCAGGATCGCCTGGGCAGACCAGCTCTGGATCAGCTCGTAGACCACTTTGTCGGGCTGGTTGTCACTGCGCATGGACTGTTCGAGACGCAGCAGGTGATTCTGGTGAGTCGCGACAAACTTGATGACGCCATCGTCGCTGTCGCTGGCTTGCGAGACGCTTTGGGTCTGTTGCTGTTCGGGTAGCCGTGGGCCTTCCATCTGGGTGATGGAACAAAGCAGAGTGAGCGAGACAACGAGTGCCATCAGCCCCAGTTTGACTTTGTCGATAAGGCGCAAAAGGGTATTCCCGATAAATGGAACGGGCAAACTACCACAGGGGGCGCAGGTGGGACAACCCTTGCCGCCCAATTAGGATTATTCTGACGCCCCTTGGTCAGCTCCCGGTCATCTGCTGGAAATCGCGGGCATAACTCTTGAGCAGGGAGTAGAGATGGGCCCGCTGGGCCAGATCCAGCGACTGGCTCATGGCGCAGAGCCAGTTAACGGTGCGCTGGCGCGATTGCTCGGTGTAACCGGTGAAACGGCCATCCATCAGGCCATCACCCTGAGCCAGCAGATCAGTCAGCTCGCGGGTGAAATCGGGGCTCTGGCGCTGTCGCATCAGCCTGTCCAGCTCTTTGGTCCAAGAGGTCTGAAACTCAATCCAGGGGGGATGAGCTCATACTGCCACTCGGCCCACTGGGCTACCAACGGTGCTTGTGCCGGTTTGACCTCGCCAATCCAGTACTCGAGGCGCTGGTTCATCTTGTCGCGAAACTCTGCCAGCATCTGCTCTTTGGGCTCGCTCGCAAACTCCTGCTGGCGCTCTTGCTGGCGTTTGAGGCGATCGGTCATAAAGCGGGCGACCTGCTCATCGCTTAGGGTCCGTGCGATCCTGACGGTGCGGGGAATGGCGTTTTGCAGGGTGCGGGTGAGGCTCTGCTGCACCGCATCGAGGTTGGTCGAGATCTGCTCCGGCGTCATGGGGCTGGCCACCGCTTTGGCGAGGGTATCGAGATCATTGGCGTAGCGGGGCAGCTCATGCTGGCGGTGCCAGGCCATCAATCCCTTTACCTCCAGGCTCAGCAGATCCTTCTGGGGGGAGGTGAGGACGAAATAGTCGTCCAGCTGCCAGATGATGGCGGTATCAAGCCAGTAGTAGATGATCCGGGTCGAGCAGCCGGTCAGCAGCAGGCCGAGCAGTAGCAGACCCCAGGTTTTCGGCTTGTACCAGCACACCTTGTTGCTCATCTGTCACTCCAGTCGTTGCCGGTTGAGGGCAATCAGTGCGTCATAGTCGGGTGAAGCGTGTTGTTCGGCCATCAGCAGGGCCCAGAGCAGACCGATATAGTCGACCCAGGGGAGGAACGCCTCGCTCTGAAAATCTGGCCACTCATGGCGCGGGAGTGCGTGCAGATAGTGCTCCTCCAACGCCCGGCGCCGCTCTGCAGGCCAGTCGTGGGTGCGCTGGATGCTGGCCACTTCAAAGCCGGGATGACCCGCCGCGCCGTACTCCCAGTCGACAACCCAGGGTTTCGCTCCCAACAAGTTAGCCGGATTGAGATCATGGTGGCAAGGGCGCCAGCAATCGTCGGGTTCGCGACTGGCGAGCAGGCCCCGTTCCAGTGCGGGTAGCCAGGTCGGTACCTGAGCCAGCCGGGCGCGATAACCGGCGGCGTGGGCCCGTACCGCCATCACCACAGAGGGAAGGGGGAGGCGATGCAGCTTGCGCAGCACATCTGCCAGCAAGCGGGGCTGCTCAGCGACGGGGGGCGCAGCTTCAAGCCAGTTGGGCTCATCGCACCACTCCAGCAGCATCAGGCCGCTGGCGGGATCCTGGTAGTGACAGGGGAGGGTCAGACCTGACCTCATGGCCCCCTGATAGAGCTGCCACTCGGTGGCCCGGTCGATGCCAAGGCGTACCGGGTCCGGGTGGCCCTGGCGCAAAAAGTAACTGCGCCCCGAGGAGAGGCGCAGTCGATAGTTGCGGTTGGTGAGGCCCACCTCGAGCGGCTCGAGACTTCCGTCGCCCCAAGGGGCGGGCAGCGTGGCGAGCAGGGCTGCGGGGGCGAGCATCACCGGGCGAGCGTTACCAGCCAAAGGTGGATTTCTTCGCCTGCTTGCGGATCTCTTTCTGGTCAGCCCAGAGCAGCTCGCCGTTTTGCAGATCCATCAGGTTCATGGTCATCTGGTAGTAGACATCCTTTACCTTGCCGTTGTCCTTGACGATGCTGGCGAGGTTGCCATAGACCATGTAGCGGGCACCGGTCTGCTTGCCCAGACGTACCATGGAGGCGGGGTCTACCATGCCGCTGCTCTGCTGGTACTCGAGCTGCTGCTTGACGGCGGCGACCTTGCTCATGTCGACGAAGCGGAACTTGCCGGCCCGCAGCAACTTGGTGCGGATGGTGTCGGTGATGGCTTCAGTGTCAATGTGCTCGGAGGTCTTGTTGCGGATGGAGTCCATGAACATCACCGGACGACCGCCAGCGGTGATCTCGCTGGTGGCCGGCGACGCTAGCATGGAATCCGCCATCTTGTCGGCGATGGCCTGCAGATCGCTTGAGCCGTAATCGACGGTGACCGTTTCGGTTTCGGTTGGATCACCATAGCTGACCGTGGTGCTGGAGCAACCGCCCAGCAGCAAAGCGCCGGTCAGGATCAGCAGGGCATGATTCATTTTCATCAGTAGGATTCCTCAATCACTTCACGTACATAAATCCGGTAACCGCGGGCGGTCGGGGTCGGGGCCAAGGCTGACAGGGTGCGGGTCTGATAGCCGTGCAGCTTGAGCTGTGTCCAGCCACGACCGTCGCTGGCGACCTCCTGACCGGCCTCATCATACCAATAGAACATATATTGCAGCTTGTTGTCGCCACGCTGGGTGCTGGCGGCAGCCACATTGACCTGCAGCAGGCCATTCTGTTCGCGGCGGCTCAGTTCGGTCAGGGTGACATTGACGTTCTGGTGTTGTTCAATCTTTGGTGCGGCATCCGCCGGGCCATAGAGGGCAATGCCGGAGGTGTTGGTGGCGCAGCCGGTCAGCAGCAGCGCAAGCCCGAGGGCCAACCCGTGTGCTTTCATCTTGCTCTCCTTGATTGGGGTGAGTGGGGCAGTGCGTGAGCCTGCCCGTGAATCGTTTTGTTCATCTCTATCAGCCGTTTGCTCAGAGCGGCATCACCCTGGTCGTCAGACCTGCGCCGAGGCGCTGAACCCAGACCAGAGTGGTGCGGCCGCCGTGAATGGTTAGCGGCAACTGACGCTGGGCGGCACCTGCTCCCAAGGTGAGATTTACCTCACCTGCAGGTACCATTCCCTGCCAGCTAGATGCCTGTGCCGGTAGCGTGAGCCAGCTGCGGGTATCAGCCCGTTCCGAGAGGGTATTGAAGATCCCCACCAGAATATTGCCTACATCGCCCCCCTCTTTGGCGGCGGTGCGGCGCATCTGCTCCTTGGTCACCAGCCGCAGCGCCTGCCGGGTCAGCATGCCGGGCAGCCGCTCCTGCAGATCCTTGGCGGCCAGCGCTTCCAGCCGAACCAGCTCGCTGGTCTGCTCGACCTGCTTGCCCAGTGAGACCGTAAGCGGCCCCGTGTCGCTGGCCCGATTATCGTAATAGGGAATAGCCACGGTAAAGGTGCGAAAATCACCGCTGGAGGTGGAGACAGGGAGCGGCAGGAACAGTTCGCGCCGCGCCGGGATCAGGCCATCTTCAAACAGCACCACCAGTTGGCCCTGATTTTTAGCGAGGGGGGGGGCTTTGCGGCCCACCTTTTTCTCGGTCGCGCGGATCTCGTCCGGCGAGCCGCGAAGCCGCGCCAGGCGCAGCAAGGCATCCTGCAGGCTGCGGTTGTCCGGTGCAATCTGGTAGCCGCGCTGGTAATCGACCCAGGCGTCGTTGAGATCCCCCGCCGCCTCATAGAGCACGGCGGAGAAGTAGAAGGTATAGGCGTTCTGGAAACCGTTTTTGACCTTGCCGATCAATCGGTCCAGCTCGGGTGCGCCGCGCGACATCAGCTGGCGCATCTCCCCCTCGGTCTCGGCCTCTTCGCTCTCATCCTTTGCCTTGCGCACCTCATCAGCCCGCCGTTTCAGGGCCTGCTCCTGCACCTGATTGGCCCGGCGTACCTCCACCAAGGCGCCATCGGCATCACCCCGTTGCAGGTAGTTGAGGGCCAGATAGTGGTGCAGCATGGTGCGTTCGTAATCGGGGGTGAGGTAGGCCATCGACTGGTCGTTGGTGAGCAGGCTGCCCACCTGATCCAGACCGTGGCTCAGCCGGTATTCGGCCTGATTGTCTTCCCACTGAAGGCGGCTGTCGGCGGCAGAAAATGCCTGCTTGCTGCCCGCATCCTGACCGGCGAGCCAGGCGATGCGTCCCTCTTCCAGGCGATCGAGGACAAAGGTGTCATCGCCGAGGGTGGAGTCGCGCACTTCGGGCAGCGCCTCGGCGGCATGGCCCAGCAGCAGCTGGTTGCGCAGCGGCACCATCTGATCGGAGTAGGAGACGAACATATCCTGCCAGCGGGAGGCGCAGCCCCCCAGCAACAGCAGAGCGCCGCAGAGCAACAGGGCGCTGCGGCAGGTTGTGATGTGGCGAGTCATTACAGGCTGAGCAGCGGCCCCAGCGGCTGGCCACCGACCAGATGCATGTGAATGTGGTAGACCTCCTGCCCGCCGTGGCGGTTGCAGTTCATGATGAGGCGGTAGCCATCCTCGGCGATACCCGCTTCGGCGGCGAGCTTGCGAGCCACGGTGAACATCCGGCCAAGGGCCAGCTCGTGCTCCGGCTCCACGTCGTTGACGGTGGGGATCAGCACATTGGGGATGATCAGTACGTGGGTCTTGGCCTTGGGCTGGATATCCCGGAATGCGGTCACCAGATCGTCCTGATAAAGGATGTCGGCGGGGATCTCTTTACGGATGATTTTGCTGAAAATGGTTTCTTGCGCCATGGCTAACTCCCTTATGAGAAAAAGAAAATCGAATTTGGATCCCAAGCGGCTCCAGAGTCTGGACGAGCTGCGCAGCAAGTGTGACACAAGCCGACATTTGGCACAGCTGATGTCCCATTCCCTTCAGTTATTGTTAAAAATACCGATAGCCGGAGGGACGTCATCTGTAGCGCCTGTTCAGGGTGGTCTGCAGGGTATCAAAAGGACGGGGTACTCAGGCAAGGGACTTTTGCATCTACAGCGGGATAATAATGAAACAATTAATGTCGGATCTCTCCATCTTGCAGCGGGTCTATCTCGGCTTCGCTATTCTGGTGGCCGTGATGGTGGCCAGCTCACTGCTCACATTTCGTAGTCAGCAGACCCTCGGCGGGGCGCTGGAACAGGTGACCCAGCAGTCGATGCCGCTGGTGATCGCCAGCAGCCAGACCCAGATCAGTTTGCTCAGCGCCAACAAATGGCTCGGTGATGTGCTGGCCGAGCAGGACCCCAAACAGCTGCCTGCCGATGTGGCCGAGCTGAAACAGGCCAAGGAGCAGGTAGATAAAACCCTGGCCGCCTTGCGTCAGCAGGTGGTCGAGCATCCAGATCTGCAGGGCGAGATGGCGGCCCTCGGTGAGCAGTTAACGCGTTACTTGCAGTTGACCGATACTCTGCCCGGCGAACATGAGGCGCTGCTTACCCGGCTGCACAAGGTCAATCTGGCCAAGGGGCAGTTTCAGGTCAGCCTGCCCCAGTTCAAGAAGAACCTGGGTGACATGATGCTCACCGTCGACGACAGCTTCATCAAGATGCTCTCCGAGACCCTGACCACCAAGCTCTCCGCCATCGAACTCTCCACCATGGATGCCCTTAACCAGACCATCCCGGCGCCCATCGAAGGGGCGCTCAAGCGCAACAAGATGCAGATTGAGGGATTCAACAGCACCATCAAGGATCTGCAGGGTGAGCTCAAGAACTTCGACAACGACATGGGCCATTATGTCCACGGTTTTGTGCGCGACACTACCGGCAGTGAGGGGGTGCTCGCCCAGTATCTGGCGCTGATGAAACAGCAGGAGCAGATGCGGGAGCAGAGCAAGCAGGCCAGCGCCCTCATCGTCGATATTCAGAACCGGCTGGAGCGGATGACGGCGAGCAGCCAGCAGCTCATGAACGGCAGCATCCAGCACGCCAAAGCGGTGCAGCGCCAGAGCAGCCTGACTCAGGGGGCCAGCATCGTGGTCGCCATCCTGATCGCCATGCTGGTGGCTTATACCCTCGGCAAGGCGATCCGCCGTCCGCTGAGGGAGTTGCTGCAGGTGCTCTCCGAGGTAACTCGCGGTGACATGACCCAACGTATCGGTTTTCAGAGCAAGAACGAATTTGGCCAACTGGGCAGCCAGCTCAACCTGCTAATCGCGCAGATGGGAGAGGTGCTGGTCCAGCTCTCCAACGCATCTGCCCAGCTCAACGATGCAGCTCATGGCAACCGCCACACCACCGAATCGGTGCGGGCCGATCTGGAGAAACAGCGGCAGGAGACCGCCTCGGTTGCCGCCGCCATGACCCAGATGGAAGCCTCGGTACGGGAGGTGGCGCAGGCTGCGAACCAGACCCTGGAGCGGGTGCAGGATGTGGAGAAGGCCTCCGAGATGGGGCGCAAGGTGATGGCAGGCAATATCACTACCACCCATCAGCTGGCGGGCAAGCTGCAGCAGACCGGTAAGGTGATTGGCGATGTGAGCGCCATGAGCAGCCAGATCGGCAACATCCTCGATGTCATTCGTGGCATCGCCGAGCAGACCAACCTGCTGGCCCTCAATGCGGCCATCGAGGCTGCGCGTGCTGGCGAGCAGGGGCGCGGATTTGCGGTGGTAGCCGACGAGGTGCGCAGTCTGGCGGGTCGCACCGCGCAATCCACCAGCGAGATCCAGACCATGATCGAGAACCTGCAGCAGGGGGTCGCCAGAGCAGTGACCGTGATGCAGGAGTGCTCCCGCGAGATGGACAGCTGCATGGATCAGAGTTCTCACGCCAACAACGCCATGGAAGAGGTGCAGGGGATCGTGGTGCTGATCAGCGACATGTCGAGCCAGATTGCCTCTGCCGCCGAGCAGCAGCAGGCGACCAGCGCCGACATCGCCACCAATCTCAACCGCATCTCCGATATCTCGGATCTCAACTATCAGGGGATCGAGCGGGTAGCCCAGACCAGCCAGCAGCTCGATTCCCTTGCCGAGCAGCAGGAGAGTTTGGTCAAGCGCTTCCGCTTGAGTGCCTGATGGCAATAGGCTGAAACAACAAGGCCCCGCAGTTGCGGGGCCTTGTTTATTGCGCCAGAGATAAGGGGATCAGGTGTAGGCGATAGCGCCCTTGCCGACCCCTTCATAGGCGACAATCTTGACGAACTTGTCGCCCACCATCTTCTTCACTTCGCGGGCGATATAGCAGGCCAGCAGTTCGACCGTGGTGTCGGTGTCGATCATCTCCACCTCGGCGGTGGGGATGGCCAGCTGGAACAGCCCCTGCGGCGCCACATATTTGAAGCCGGTGTGGTGTTCACCCAACTGCACGTTGGCGCGGGCACTGAGGGCCAGTTCGGTGAGGGCGACTTTATCCTCATCGGTGCCGAGATAGATATCGGCCCAGCGTTCGGCCCACTGCTGTTCGAGCTCTCCATCGCGCTCCCCATCGATGTGGATCTCGATGGGAGAGCGGTGACCGTGAGCGATGCGCTGACAGTTGCCATCGTGCTTCTTCAGGCCGTGGCTGTAGTGATAGAAGGGGCCGTCGATAGCTTCCTGACGCAGGGTCAGCGACAGATCCTTGATGTTGCCCGGCAGCCGCTTGGCCAGCACCGCCAGCAGGTAGCGGGTGACTGACTCTTTATCGACCTGCGGGGCAGGGATAAAGGCAAAGCCCTGGGTCGGGCAGCGCAGGTGGATGGAGCGACCGGGGCGCAGCAGATCGACACAGCTCTCGCCATCTTCCAGCGTTTCGACGTGGATCAGGGAGCACTCGGTCGGCACCAGCAGCTTGTGATCCACCTCGTCATCGATGATCGACTTGATCAGCTTTTTTACCCGGCCAAAGTCCAGCAACATGCTCATCTCGTTGAGCTCGCCGCTCATTTCGATATCTACCAGCCAGCTCTCGCCCACCATGCCGCGGCGTTCGCACAGGTAGCTGGAGTCGATCACGGTTAAATCTCTTACAAATAACTTCATCAGTCAGGCCTTGCTACAGAGAAGGGGCAGTTTTGCGCTATTATGACCCGCGATTATCGGCAAAGGAACTGGAACCCCCCATGAACAAACTGCTTATCAAAAATGCCACCCTGGTCAACGAAGGCTGTATCTATGCCTCCGACGTGTTGATCGAGGGGGAACGGATTGCCCGCATCGCACCCGATATCGACGTGCACGATGCGGTGGTCATCGATGCGGCAGGTCGCCACCTCATCCCCGGAATGATCGATGATCAGGTCCACTTCCGGGAGCCGGGCCTGACCCATAAGGGAACCATCGCCAGTGAATCCCGGGCCGCCGTCGCCGGTGGTACCACCAGTTTCATGGAAATGCCCAACGTTAATCCCCAGACCACCACCCTCGACGCCCTCGAAGCCAAATACCAGATCGCCGCCAACTCCTCCGTTGCCAACTACAGCTTCTATCTCGGTGCCACCAACGACAACCTGGAAGAGATCAAGCGCCTCGATCCCAAGCAGTCGTGCGGGGTCAAGGTGTTCATGGGCTCCTCGACCGGCAACATGCTGGTGGACAATCAGGATACCCTGGCGGCCATCTTCCGCGAGAGTCCGGTGATGATCGTCACCCACTGCGAAGACACCCCGACCATCGCCAAAGCCGAAGAGGTGGCGCGGGCCAAGTGGGGCGAGAATGTGCCGATGGGTGAGCATGGCCGCATCCGCAGTGACGAGGCGTGCTACAAATCCTCCAGCATGGCGGTGGCGCTGGCCAAGCAGTACGGCGCTAAGCTGCACGTGCTGCATCTCACCTCGGCCAAGGAGCTGTCGCTCTTTACCGCGACTCCGGATCTGCGCGAGCTGAAGGACAAGAACATCACCGCCGAGGTGTGTGTTCACCATCTGTTCTTCAACGAGGCCGATTACGACACCCTCGGCAGCCAGATCAAGTGCAACCCGGCAGTAAAGAGTGCCGCCGATCAGCACGCCCTGCTCGATGCGGTGCGCAATGATGTGCTCGACATCATTGCCACTGACCACGCCCCCCACACCTGGGAGGAGAAGCAGAACAGCTACTTCAAGGCGCCGTCCGGTGTGCCGCTGGTACAGCACTCCCTGCAGGCGCTGCTGGAGCTTTACCACAACGGCGTCTTCACTCTGGAGACCATCGTCAAGAAAACCTCCCACGCGGTGGCCGAGCGCTTCCAGGTGCAGGATCGCGGTTATATCCGCGAGGGTTACTACGCCGATCTGGTGCTGCTCGATCTGGGCAAGCCCTATGTGGTCAACGATGACAACATCCTCTATCACTGCGGCTGGTCGCCCTTCAACGGCTACCGTTTCCATAGCACGGTGGAGATGACGCTGGTGAACGGCCAGATAGCCTGGCAGAACGGTCAGGTCAGTGACGGTATTTTGGGCAAGCGGCTGACCTTTAACCGCTGATTGTGCGCAAAGCAAGCGAACGCACCATGGATGGGATATTGACGGTGTTTCCCTGTTGACAGGGCAGGGTCATCTCCATAAACTCTGCCCCCGTCAGCCGAGCTGACTCCGTCGGTGTGTAGCGCAGCCAGGTAGCGCATCTGCATGGGGTGTAGAGGGTCGGAGGTTCGAATCCTCTCACACCGACCAAATTCCCCGGTAAAGGCCTTGTCAAATGACAAGGCCTTTTCTTTTGCCTGCGATTTGCCGTTCAGGCGTGAAGCCAGTGGTGGTGCATGCTGGCCGCTGCTGACGCGAGCGGACTGTGCAGTCACCGCGCTTTGTGGTGTAGTAACAACTCTGTTGCTCATTTGCCTGTCGAGGCCCCTCATGCCTGCATCCGTATCTAAACCCTGTTGTCTGTTGATGCTCACTCTGCTGCTAGTGGGTTGC
Source organism: Aeromonas sp. MdU4 (assembly GCF_041929505.1). NCBI lineage: Bacteria > Pseudomonadati > Pseudomonadota > Gammaproteobacteria > Aeromonadales > Aeromonadaceae > Aeromonas > Aeromonas sp. MdU4. The sequence goes on from NZ_JBHFMW010000038.1 coordinate 112,356, forward strand.
GCCACTCCTTATGAAAGTGAAAAGTCGTTCTGGAACGGCCAGACCGGTTTCTCCCAGACCCGGCTTGGCCCGGACAAGTGGCAGCTGGAGTTTGTCGGCAACGATCTGGTAGACAGGGAAACCGCCCGCAAATATGTGCTCAAGCGGGCAGGGGAGCTGGCTCTGGCAGAGGGCTATTCCTGGCTCAAGGTCGATGAGTTGACCATTACCCGCGATGCCATCAGAGTGACCCCCTCATATCCTGTGTTCGGTTTTGATGACGATGAACCAGACCCCTTCATGGCGCAGATGCAGGTGCAACACACCATCTCGGCACTGCTCACTTTCCGTCTGTTGCCACGGGCAATTGATGAACACACCTTTGCCGCTAAATATCTTGCTGATATAAAAACAAGCGGTGATTAATATCGATTGTTTGCAAGATCCATATCACATACATCTAATTGCAGCATAAAATTCTGAATTTAGCCTCTAGATTTACCCCCTGCTTTTAGGCATTCTCCCAGCATACCAGCCGCTAGGAATCAACGGCTCGGATCACAAAAACGGACTGTAGTGGCTCCCATGCCACCGTTAACGGCTTGCACCAATCAAAACCGGACTCCCCCATGAAAATGAATAAACTGACGGTCGCCATCCTCATTTCGATGTTGTTTGGCATCCTTACCGGCCAGGGCTATCGCATGTTTGCTGCCGATCAGGCGGCGGATTTCGCAAACAACATCACGATTTTGACCGATATCTTCCTGCGACTGATCAAGATGATCATCGCGCCATTGGTCTTTACCACCCTGGTGGTCGGTATCGCCAAGATGGGCGATACCCGCACTGTGGGTCGTATCGGTGCCAAAACTCTGGGCTGGTTCATGCTGGCATCCTTGATGTCCTTGAGCCTGGGTCTGGTGATGGTGACCTTGATGCAACCGGGTGTGGGTCTCTCCCTCTCCCTGCCTAATGACACTGCCAGCTCAGGAATTGCCGCCGGTGCCATTACCCTGAAAGATTTTGTGACTCACGCCATTCCGAAAAGCGTGGTCGAGGCGATGGCCACCAACGAGATCCTGCAGATCGTGGTCTTCTCCCTGTTCTTCGGTCTGGCCGCCGCGGCTTTGGGCGATTTGGCCAAGCCGGTGGTTGTCACCATGGCCAGCGCCGCCGAGATCATGCTGAAAGTGACCGGTTACGTGATGAACTTTGCGCCGTTCGCAGTGTTTGGCGCGATTGCCGCCATGGTCGCCAAAGAGGGGCTGGGTATTCTGGTTACCTACGGCAGCTTTATGGCCCAGTTCTACATCGCGCTGGCTTGCCTCTGGCTGCTGCTGGTCGCCATGGGTAGCGTCTTTCTGCGTGGCCGCGTCATCAAGCTGCTGGCGATGATCCGCGAGCCTATTCTGCTGGCGTTCTCCACTGCCAGTTCTGAGGCTGCCTACCCCAAGACGCTGGATCGTCTGGAGAAGTTCGGGTGTGACAAGCGCATCGCCAGCTTCGTGCTGCCGATGGGTTACTCCTTCAACCTCGATGGCTCCATGATGTACTGCACCTTTGCGGTGATGTTCATCGCTCAGGCTTATGGTATCGAGCTCTCCATGGCCCAGCAGATCACCATGCTGTTGCTGCTGATGGTCACCTCCAAAGGGATGGCTGGTGTTCCGCGCGCTTCTCTGGTGGTGATTGCCGCAACCCTCAACCAGTTCCATATTCCGGAAGCCGGCATTCTGCTGCTGCTGGGTATCGACCACTTCCTCGACATGGGCCGCTCTGCCACCAACGTGCTGGGCAACGCCATCGCCGCCAGCGTGGTTGCCAAGACCGAAGACAGTCTGGGCGAAACCGTCGAGCTGGGTGAGAGTGAACCCGCCAAGGCCTAATCACTACGCCATGAGAAATAAACAGCAACGGCCCGCCAAAGCGGGCCGTTGCTGTTTATGGGTTGTCTACACTGCTAGATAGTTTCTATCTGGAGTGTACGGTTATGAACATTGCTCGTCGGCTTCAACTGATTGCGCTGCTGGTGATGATGGCGCTCATTTTCCTCAGCTGGTTCAGTATTAACCGCCTCGATTCGGCCAATCGGGATTTAGTCTATGTGACAGATAATACGGTGCCGAGTATTGCGCTTATCAAGGAGGTGCAGGCCGATTTCTATGCACTTCACTCGCGGGTACAAACCCATATCCTCAACACCGACAACAGCAAGATGCAGCAGATCGAAACGGACATTGCCGAGCATCGCAAGCAGATCAATTCACTGCTGGACAAATATAAGGCCGAGATGCTCTCCAACGATGAAGATCGGCGCCTGACCGATGATGATCAACGTATTATCGCGCAATATTATCAGGAGATAGACAAGGTTCTGCAGCTCTCCAGACAAAACAAGAATGATGAGGCCAGAGATATGCTGGCGGCGGAGGCATCCAGGCTGTTTGAGCAGTTTGCCAAGGCGATCGAGCTTCACGTTACCTTCAATATGGATTTGGGACTGGCGCTCAAGAAGCAGGGACAGGAAAACTACGAGAGTAGTCTGCAGACCCTGCTGTTTATCGCCGGTGGTGCCACTGTGCTGACGATGGGGCTGTTTGTCTGGTTGTTCAATCAGGTGGCCAACCCGCTTCGCACCGCCATGGATACCCTGACCCGGATCCAGCGTGACCTCAACTTTACCCTCAGAGCGGATGTCAGACAGCAGGATGAGATTGGCTTGACCCTCAATGCGGTCAACCGGTTGCTCGATACGCTGCAACAGACATTCACCGAGTTTTCCGTCGGCAGTTTGCAGATCAAGAGCACCGCCGAATCCCTCTCCCAGGCGGCGCAACACCTGGCCAGCTCGGCCAGCCAGGCCAATGATGCCACCAGTCTGATTGCCGCCGGTGTTGAAGAGATGACGGTCAGCATTACCGATATCTCACAGCGTACCCAAGAGACGAGCCGTATTACCAACGAGTCAGGACAGTTGGCGACCGAAGGGGGCAGGACGATCGATCGTACCGTGCATGCCATCAACGAGATTGCCGATTCTATCCGACAGGCTTCGGCCGAGGTGATTGCGCTGGGTGAGGGTATTTCGCGCATTGGCGGGGTGGTCAATGTGATCCGCGATGTCGCGGGGCAGACCAACTTGCTGGCCTTGAACGCGGCCATTGAAGCGGCGAGGGCCGGGGAGTCCGGTCGTGGCTTTGCGGTGGTGGCGGATGAGGTGCGCAAACTGGCGGAACGGACGGCGCAATCTACTCAGGAGATATCGGCCACAGTTGAGGCTATTCAGCTGGAGTCCAACAATACGGTCTCCCGGATGAATTTGGTAGAGGAGAAGGTGAGCCAGGGGGTCGCTATGGCGACGGAAAGTGGCGCCATTATTTCCGAAATCCGGAGTGCATCGCACCGGGTGATGGATCAGGTGGGCGAGATCACCAACGCTATTCGCGAGCAAAGCGCTGCTGCCGAGTCGATTGCTCATCAGGTGGAGCAGATAGCTCAAGTTGTGCAGCAGACCAGCAGCACAGCGGAAGAGACCTCAGCCGCGGCCGAGGAGCTCAATGTCACCACCGAGAGCATCCACCAGCAGATATCCCGCTACCGCATCCAGTAACGCCGACAACTGTTATCTATCCGCTCTCCCCGCCAGCCATCTGGCGGGGATTTTTTTATCGGGTGTGGCTCAGAAGCCGGAGCCTGGTTGCTGCAAAAACGCTGCCTCTTCTGGCGTCGAGGGGCGACCAAGGGTGACGTTGCGGTGAGGGAAGCGGCCAAAGCGCTCGATGATCACCTGATGGCGGCGGGCAAAGTCGGCAAAACCGGCGAAGGTCGCTTGCGCCGGTGAGCTGCTCTGATCCACTGCCAGTGCCTCGAACAGGGCTACGCTTCTGGCCTGCTGTTCACGGGATTCGGCGTGTTCCAGCGGCAGATAGAAGAAGACCCGCTCCAGCGGCGAGAGGGCGTTGTCTGCCCCGATGGACAGCCCCTTCAGGCAGACATCCCGTGCCAGCGGATCCTGGGCAAACGCTGCTGGCGTGCCGCGATGGATATGGCGGGGCAACTGATCGAGCAGCAGGATCAGTGCCAGTCTGCCTTGGGGCACGTCGGCCCAGTCGGCCAGCTCTCCGTTGGCCGCCGCCTCTGCCAGCGCGCCAAAGCGTTGGGCGAGCAGCAGATCGGTCTCGTGATTTTTGCCCCACCAGAGGGGGGCTTGCCGTTTGGCGCGGGTGGCGTCGTCGGCATCATCGCCGAACCAGAGATCGAGCAGAGGTTGCCAGGGTTGCATGGGAACTCCTTGAGGTGATTCAGAGGGAACCAAGATCAAATGGCTCAGGGGTGCTGCCGAAACGGCGGCTTCTCGTTACACTGTGCCATCTTTTGCCCGAAATAAGTAACCCCGATGGCCGTGGCCAGTTGACGGGCTCTGTCGGTGATGACGGTTAGCATCTGCCATGACGTTGCCCTGATGACCCGTCATAAGCAGGCTCAGGCTGCATGTGGCCGCGCCCGGGGGCTCTTCCATTGATATAAGGAATGTCTGATATGGCTGGAACCAGTTTGTTGGCTCTGCTCGATGATATCGCCAGTGTGCTCGATGACGTGGCGATGATGACCAAGATGGCTGCCAAGAAGACCGCGGGAGTGCTGGGGGACGATCTCGCCCTCAATGCGGAGCAGGTCTCCGGGGTGCGCGCCGAGCGGGAGCTGCCGGTGGTGTGGGCGGTGGCCAAGGGCTCATTTCGCAACAAGTTGATCCTTGTGCCTGCCGCCATCGCCATCAGTGCGCTGGTGCCCTGGCTCATCACCCCGCTCTTGATGCTGGGGGGCGCTTACCTCTGCTTTGAAGGTGCCGAGAAGCTGGCGCACAAGTTTTTGCCTCATCAGGAGGAGGGCGAACATCACGCCGCCCCCATTCCCGATGATTTGGTCGCTTTTGAGCAGCAGAAAGTGAAGGGGGCCATTCGTACCGATTTTATTCTCTCCGCCGAAATCATCGTTATCGCCCTTGGCACGGTGCAGGGGGCAAGCCTTGCCTTGCAACTCTCGGTGGTGGCAGGCATCGCCCTGCTGATGACGATAGGGGTCTACGGACTGGTGGGGCTCATCGTCAAACTCGATGACATCGGTCTGCATCTGCTGCAAAAGCCCGATGGCAGCGCCCTGCGCCGCGCAGTGGGGCAGGGGCTGCTGGTGACGGCGCCCCGTCTGATGCATCTGCTGGCACTGGTTGGCACCATCGCCATGTTTATGGTGGGGGGCGGCATTCTGGTGCACGGTTTGCCGATTGTGCACCATCTCATTGACAGTGCGGCGGCTGCCGTAGCCACTCTGCCTACCGCTGGCGGCGTACTGGCGGCAGTGACGCCGACTTTGCTTAACGCTGTAGCCGGTGTGGTGGCGGGTCTGTTGCTGGTCGCCGTGATGACGCTAGTGGGCCGTCTTGCTCCGGCCAAGGGGTAAGTGAGCCTGCTGGCCACTTTCTCTTTTTTCCCTCTCTTCCTTTTTCTGCCTGCGGGAGATTTACCCTCCCGATGAAGGCATTTGCGAGACGCTATGTATCAACAACAGTGGAATAACGACCATATCTACCCGGGACTCGACAGCCCCGAGCTGGAAGCGGACATGAGCGCCGCTCGCCACGCGCTGGATGAACTCGCCAGCTTTATGGCGGGTCTAGACGGGGTGCGTGGCGATGGTGCTGCACTGCAAGACTTCCTGCGTGAAGTGCGGCTGCGGAGCCGGGACATTCACAACATTGGCTGGAACGTGGCGATTCTGGCCGCCTGTCGCGGTAGTCAGGATGCGCGGGATGTGCAGGCCAAACAACTGGCGTCCCGTGCTCGTGCCCTCAACGCCGATCTGTTCAAGACTCTGGCGCCGGTGGAAGACCTGATGCTGGCGCTGCCCGAGCCCGAGTTTGAGCAGCTTATGGTCGATCCCCTGCTGGGCGAGGAGGCCTATCGGCTGCGCCACGAGCGCAGAATGCAGGATCAGCGTCTGCCGGTTGAAGCGGAGCAACTGGTCATTGGTCTGGGGACTGACGGACTGCACGGCTGGGGCAACCTCTACAACGATCTGTTGGGCAAGATCAGGTTGGTCATTGATGGCCGCGAGATGGGGCTGGCCGAGGCGAGCAACCTGCTCTCCAGCCCGCTTCGTGCTCTGCGCCGGGAGGCATTCGATGCCATCAGCGCTGGTTGGGAGGGCGAGCAGGAGACGGTCGCCGCCATCATCAATGCCCTCAATGGCTGGCGACTGGAGCTGGCCCGTCAGCGCGGCAAAACCCGCTTGCTCGATGCGCTGGATCTCTCTTGCCATCAGAGTCACATCGAGCGCACCACCCTCGATGCCCTGATGAGTGAAACATACCGGGCCCGTGGGCTGGGGCAGCGTGCTCTGGGGCTGATGGCCGAGCGGCTCGGACTCGATGAGCTGGGGCCGGAGGATCTCTTTGCGCCGCCCCCGGCCGCCAGCAGTTGTGAGATCCCGTTCGAGGAGGCGATCGAGATCATCGCTGAGGCTTTTACCCGTTTCGATCCCGAGATGGGTGAGTTTGCCCGCATGATGGCTGAAAAGGGCTGGATCGATGCCGCTCCCACGCCCAACCGCCGCACCGGAGCCTACTGCACCAAGTTTGCCGCGCCAGTAGAGCCGCGGGTCTTTGTCACCTATGCCGGCACCATGGATAACGTCATTACTCTGGCTCATGAGCTGGGTCACGCCTGGCATAACTGGCTGATCCGCGATCTGCCGATGAGTCAGCGCCGTTACCCCATGACGCTGGCGGAGACCGCGTCCATTTTTGCCGAAACGCTGGTGCGCAGCGCCCTGTTTGAACAGGCACAAACATCAGAACAAAAACTGGCGATTGCCTGGGCCGAGGCCGATGGTGCTGCCACTTTCCTGGTCAATATCCCAGCTCGTTTCGACTTTGAGCGGGCGCTGGTGGTGGAACGGGCGCAGGGCTATGTACCGGCAGAGCGGCTCAAGGAGATGACCGATGAGGTGTGGGGGCGTTGGTATGAGGGGCGCCTCACCCGCTATCACCCCATGTTCTGGGCGGCCAAGGCGCACTTCTCTATCGCCGGATTCGGCTTTTACAACTACCCCTATCTGTTTGGTTATCTCTTCAGCCTCGGTGTCTATCAACAGCTGATGAGCCGTCAGGCGGCGGGCGAGGAGAATGTGGCACAGGCTTATCGTGATTTACTGCGCGATACCGGTCGCATGAGTGCCGAAGCGCTGGTGGCAAAACATTTGGGACAAAATATTGGTGAAGCTGCTTTCTGGCAGGGGAGTCTGGCGTTGGTGGCGGCGGCAGTGGATCGTTTCGAGCAGCTATCGGTCTGATCTGGCGTAGAGTGATCTGGGTTGCAGGCCACCGGACAGTCACGCTGTCCGGTGGCCTGTTGGTTTATGCCTTGTTCTCTTCCGGTGTGGGTACCTTGGTGATCAGTGGTTTGGTTTTCTGGATCACATCAGATTGATAGCCGTTGAAGCAGAGGTTCAGAATCACTGCGCTGATGGTGGAGAGCAGAATGCCGCTATGCAGCACAGGTTGCAGCTCTGCCGGAAAATGTTGGAAAAAACTCGGCCCACCACACACAGGGATCATGCCAATGCTCAGGCTGACCGCGATAATAAACAGGTTGAAGCGGTTGGTGTAATCGGCACGCGACAGGATGCGAATACCGGTGGAGAGCACCATACCGAACATCACTATGCCTGCACCACCCAGAACGAAGGGGGGAACAGAGGCAACAACAATCGACAGCTTGGGAAACAGACCCAAGACGATCATGATGGCGCCCGCCATCACGCAGACCCAACGGCTTGATACCCCGGTGACGCCGACCAGCCCGATATTTTGGGAGAAGGAGGTGTGGGGAAAGCAGTTGAATATGCCGCCGAAAATGGTGCCGATAGCGTCGACGCGCAGGCCACGGGTGATATCGCGCTTGGTGGCTGGACGCTCGACCATTTCGCCAAGGGCCAGAAACATGCCCATCGATTCGATAAAGGTGATTAGCATGACCACCGTCAGGGTGGCGATAGAGACGGGTTCAAAGGTGGGCAAGCCGAAGTGGAATGGCAAAATGAGGGCAAACCACTCGGCTTCCTCCAGACCTGCCATGCTGACGTCTCCGCAGAGTGCCGCCACCACGAAACCGAAGATGATCCCGAGCAGCACCGATATGCTGCTGATAAAGCCTTTGGAATAGCGGGTTAGCACCAGGATGAACAGCAGGACAAGAAAGCTGATGCCGATATAGTGCAGGCTGCCGTACTGGGGATTGCCCACTCCTCCCGCAATCCAGTTGACGCCCACCTGCGAGATGCTGATCCCGATAGAGGTAATGACCACACCGGTGACCACGGTGGGGAAGAGCGGCATGAGTTTGCCAATCAGAGGTACAGCTAATAACGCGATGAGGCCGGAGGCGATGGTCGCACCGAAAATGCCGGTCAAACCGACATCCGGTAAGGCACCGATCGCCACCATGGGGGTAACGGCGGCAAAGGAGACCGACATGATCACCGGCAACCGGATCCCGAGATAGCGGCCAATACCAAAGGATTGCATCAAGGTGACGATGCCACAGCAAAAAAGGTCTGCGCTGATGAGATAGGCCACTTGGTCTTTGGGGAGCCCCAGACTGGGACCGAGTACCAGTGGTACCGCAACGGCACCGGCATACATCACCAAGACGTGCTGCAGGCCAAGGACAAACAGCTGGCTTATGGGGGGGATGCGGTTGATGCCCGCGGTGTCAGGGCGTCTGCTTCTTTTCTTCGTCGTGGCGGGGGAGGGGGTACTCTGGGTGGATAGCGGTTTGGTTTCGTTCATGAACACTTCACTCCTTTAAGCCCGCGCAACAGACACAGGCAAGATAGTGAAAGCCGAAGCTTTCCCGGTCATTGATGTGGTGCCAGATCCATTTATTGACACGCGAGGGGAGGGATCCGGTTTTTGGTCGTGCTGGTGCACAAAACATGCACAACAGTGCTCATCGCGGCAAACGTTTGGCAGTAACGTATTGTTTTTGTGGGGCGAGTCACATCCCTGTCTGTAAAGTGGTCCGAGCGGGATGGTGGGAGTCGGTTGAGGTATCTCAGATTGGTAAGGGGTTTATCATAATTGGTCCGTGACTCTCACTTTGATAGCGTCGGACCTGGCGAGAGGGGATGGTGCATGCCTGCCATTGTGGCAATCAGGCGCAGGGGCGTGATCCAAAGCAAGAAAGTTGGATGTTTTGGTGGCGCGTGAGGCTGCCGCTGGGGTAGTTTCGATAAAACCGACACAGATCCTGAGGTCTTAATCCATGATCATCTACCTGCATGGCTTTGATGCCACCAGCCCCGGCAATCACGAGAAAGTGCTGCAGTTGCAGTTTATTGATGATGATGTGCGTTTCGTGCACTACAGCACGGTTCACCCCCGTCATGATATGAGCCACCTGCTCAAGGAAGTGAAGAAACAGCTCGACATGAGCACCGATCCCAAGCCCCTAATCTGCGGTGTCGGATTGGGTGGCTACTGGAGTGAGCGGATCGGCTTTCTGTGCGGCATTCGTCAGGTGCTCTTCAACCCCAACCTCCATCCCGAAGAGAACATGCAGGGCAAGATCGACCGGCCGGAAGAATATGACGATATTGGCACCAAGTGTGTAACTGAATTTCGTAAGAAAAATTCAGGAAACTGCCTGTGCATCCTTTCCGTTCAGGATGAAGTGCGCGATAATCGGGACACTGAACGTGAATTGAAGAACTATTACGACATCGTGTGGGATGAGCGCGAGACTCATAAGTTCAAAAATATCTCGCATCATCTGCAGCGGATGAAGGCCTTCAAAGAAGCCTGAACCATCACGTCGAACGATTTCGTTTTAGGGAGCCAATGGCTCCCTTTCGTTTTGAGGAACCAAGGAAAAATCATCATGATGAATATTGTCGTTGTAGGCGGCGGCGCCGGTGGTCTGGAGCTGGCCACCAGTCTGGGTCGCAAGCTTGGCAAGAAAAACAAGGCCAAGATCACTCTGGTCGATCGCAATCGTACCCACCTGTGGAAGCCCCTGTTGCACGAAGTTGCCACCGGTTCCATGGATGCAGGCATCGATGCCCTGAGCTACCAGTCTCATGCCAAAAACCACGGTTTTGACTTCCAGCTCGGCTCCCTGACTGACATCAAACGCGATGAGAAACGCATCGTGCTGGCTCCGATCCACGACGACAATGGCGATATCGTGGTCAACGAGCGCGAACTGCCTTACGACTATCTGGTGATGGCCATCGGCTCTGTGTCCAATGACTTCAACACCAAGGGTATCAAGGATCACTGCATCTTCCTCGATAGCCCCTCTCAGGCGCACCGCTTCCACAACAGCATGATGAACCGCTTCCTGCAGTTCGCCACCGAATACCAGCCGGGCGACAAGGTGAAGATTGCCATCGTCGGTGGTGGCGCTACCGGCGTTGAGCTCTCTGCCGAGCTCTACAACGCGGTCGAGCAGCTTTACGCCTACGGCTTCAAGAACCTCACCACCGACAGCCTGAAGGTGACGCTGGTGGAAGCGGGTCCCCGCATCCTGCCAGCCCTGCCGGAGCGCATCAGTGGCGCAGCCCATCAGGAGCTGGTCAAGCTGGGGGTGGACGTGCGTACCGCCACCATGATCACCGAAGCGACCGCCGAAGGTCTGCATACCAAGGATGGCGAGCTGATTGAAGCTGACCTGATGGTGTGGGCGGCCGGTATCAAGGCGCCGGACTTCATGAAGGATATCGCCGGTCTTGAGACCAACCGCATCAACCAGCTGGTGGTGAAAGAGACCCTGCAGACCACCCGTGACGAGAACATCTTCGTCATTGGTGACTGCGCTGCCTGCCCGCAGCCGGATGGCAAGTTTGTACCGCCGCGCGCCCAGTCTGCCCACCAGATGGCCAGCCAGGCATTCAAGAACATCCTGGCCAAGATGAACGGTGGCGAGATGAAGCCCTACCTCTACCACGACCACGGTTCGCTGGTATCCCTCAGCCGCTTCTCCACCGTGGGCAGCCTGATGGGCAACCTGATGCGCGGCTCCATGATGGTCGAGGGCTACATTGCCCGTCTGGTGTACATCTCCCTCTACCGGATGCACCAGATCGCTCTGCATGGCTACATCAAGACTGGCCTCATCATGCTGGTAGGTCGTATCAACCGGGTACTGCGCCCGACCCTGAAGCTGCACTAAGCCGGGATTTGGCACCATTTTGAATACCAAAAGGAGAGGCGATGGCCTCTCCTTTTTTTATGGCGCGTTGCCGCGCGGTTCAGCGGCCCAGATAGGTGCGATCGAAGAAGGTGTTGACCCAGTGGGGGCGGTAGATGGCCAGCATGGTCATCGCCATGCCGTTGAGCAGCGCCTCGGGGAAGAGCAGCAGCGGCCAGATGGAGAGGTAGTCCGCCGTGATGGTATGCCAGGGGTAGTTGCCGCTTATTCCCATCAGCAGGGCGCTGGCTGCCGCCTTGACCGAGATGGCGAGGGCACCGCCAAGAAAGGCGGCAACGAAGAGGTAGACAAAGAGATGGCGCGGCAGCCAGGCCCAGCTGGCCAGAAACAGCAACCAGCTGCTGGCGACCGGCAGGGCAATGCCGACCAGCGCCTGCCAGCCAAAATCGGCCAGATTGGTAACGCCGAAGTAGTCGAGTACCAGCAGAGTCAGGCAGGGGGCGAGCAGGGCCAGCCGCCAGCCCAGCAGCAGGGTGAGGGTGGTGAGCCCGAGAAAATGCACCTCCAGTCCATCGTGCAGACCGGCCCTTAGATACCAGAGCGGTACCAGCGCGATGGCGCTGCCCAGCAGCAGATGCTGATAGAGGGGGTTGTCATGGAGCAGTTGCCACACAGTGCGGCGCAGGCTGAAGGTCAGTAGCAGCAGCCAGATCAGGAGGGCGGCGAGTTGTCCTTCACTCATCTTGTTGTCCATTCATGCAGCGTGTCATGCCGCGCGGGTAGGTTCGGGTGGTCTTCCTGACCCCCTAATAACAGAGCAGGCTGACGAGTCAGCCTGCTTGCACATCAATATTTCACGTTGTTGTGGTACTTGCCAAGGATCCCCTTGACCCGCTCCATGGTCTCCTTGCTGGGCGGCTTGATCCCGCTCAGCTCGTAAGGATCGCCCAGAACGTCCCACTTGTGCTTGCCGAGTTCGTGATAGGGGAGCAGCTCCACCTTCTCGACGCTCTCGCCCAGCTCGGCGATGAACTGGCCCAGCCCCTCGGAGCTTTCGTCATCGTCGCTCCAGGTCGGCACGACCACGTAACGGATCCACATGGTCTTGCCCCGGGCGGCCAGGTGACGGGCAAATTCCAGGGTGTACTTGTTGCTGACGTGGGTCAGCGGAATGTGTTTGTCGTCATTGATCTGTTTGATGTCGAGCAGTACCAGATCGGTCTGGTCGAGCAGCTTGTCTACCTGTTCGTCGAGATGACGAACGAAGCCGTTGGTATCGAGGCAGGTGTGGATTCCTTTCTCTTTACAGGCGGTAAACAACTCGGTAATGAAGGCGGGCTGCAGCATGGCTTCACCACCCGAGGCGGTCACACCACCCCCGGAGGCATTCATGAAGTGACGATAGCTGGTAATGTCCTTCATCAACTCCGGCACTGTCACTTCACGGCCACCATGGGTATCCCAGGTATCGCGGTTGTGGCAGTACTTGCAGCGCATCAGGCATCCTTGCATGAATACGATAAAGCGTATCCCCGGACCATCGACAGTACCGCAGGTTTCAACGGAATGGATCCGGCCAATGGTGCCGTGAGATTCGGCCTGTTGGCTGATTTCAACGGCAGGGATCCGGTTAATGACAGTCATAGACAACTCCAACGATTCGAGCAGGCCGTTATTTTATTACACAAACCCCTATTGATCCTACACCTTTAGTCCGCCGCCTCGCTGGTGAACAGTTGCTCCAGGGCTTTGATGGTGAGGGGGCGGCTGGTGAGGAACCCTTGATAATGCTGGCATCCCAGCTCTTTCAAAATGGCGAGTTGAGCCTCCTCTTCCACCCCTTCGGCGGTAACGGTAAAGCGGAATACCTGGGCCAGATCGAGGATCGCTTTGACGATGGCGCGGTCCTGTTCACTGTGAACCAGGGTCTGGATGAAGCTTCTGTCGAGTTTCACCTCATCGGCGGGCAGATCCCGCAGATAGGCCAGTGACGAGTAACCGGTACCAAAGTCGTCGATGGAGATAAGGATGCCGAGCTCCTTGAGCTGGTGCATCCGGGCGATGCTTTCGGTGCGGTTCTCCAGTACCACGGACTCGGTGACCTCCAGCAGCAGACGCGAGGGCGGCACGCCAGTGTCGCGCAGGATGTACTCCACCTGCTGCACGAAACCCTGGGTGTGGAACTGGCGGGCGCTGACGTTGACCGACAGATGGGGGATCGGCAGACCCCGGTTGAGCCAGAAGCTGTATTGGGCGCAGGCGGTCTTCATCACCCAGTAGCCGATCTCCAGAATGAGGCTGGTCTCTTCGGCGATGGGGATGAACTCACCGGGGGGCACCATGGTGCCATCGCTGCGCTGCCAGCGCAGCAGTGCTTCGATGCCGGACAGGCAACCATTGTCGACCCGGTACTGCGGTTGATAGTGCAGTTGCAATTCGTGGTGACGCAGGGCATCGCGCAATCGGTTGGTGAGGGTGAGTCGGCTCTTCTCGTGGTGAGCCATGGTCTCGGTGAAAAAGATGTAGTTGCCCTGACCCATCCGTTTGGCCATGTGGGTCGCGGTATCGGCCTGCTGCATCAGCGTCAGGTGATCCATCTCGCTGCTGGAGAAGAGGCTGATCCCCACCGAGGCGCTACAGTGCAGCTTGTGATCGCCAATCTCGAACGGGGTGCGAAACAGCCCCATCAGCTCGCGGGCGAAGTGTTCTGCCAGAATTTTGGCTGTCACCTCGCCCTGCCCGAGCTGGGTAAAGAGCAGGGCAAACTCATCCCCCGAGATGCGCGCCTGCACCAGATTGTCTTGCGGGAGTTCCTTGAAGCGGCGCACCACCGCTTGCAACAGCTGATCGCCGCAGGCGTGGCCGAGGGAGTCGTTGATCGACTTGAAGTTATCGAGATCGACCAGCAGCAGGGCCCCCCATTGACCATTAGGTTCGCTCAGGGTTTTCTGCAAAATATCGTTAAGGCTGCGCCGGTTGAACAGGCCACAGAGATCGTCGTAATAGGCGAGCTGTTCAATGTGTTTGGCGGCTTCCTTTTCCTGGGTAATGTCGTAGAAGCTGCAGATAAAGTGGCTGAGCTCCCCCTGCTCATCCTTGACGCCGCTCACCATCAGGCGCACCGGGAAGAGGTGACCATCCTGATGCAGGCAGCGCTCTTCGCCGAGCCAGAACTCCTGTTCGGTGACGGTGCGGCTGACATCCTCCTTGAGGTGGTCACCGTAGTAGGTAGGGCGCAGCTTGCGGATGGAGTGGCCGATCACCTCCACTTCACTAAATCCGGTGATCCGGCTGAAGGAGTTGTTGACCTTGAGGATGATGCCGTTGTGATCCATCACCAGCAGACCGTCATGGGTATTGAAAGCCACTTCGGCCAGCCGCAGGGCATCGTCGGCAGCCAGACGCTGCAACTCGATGGCGGCTCGCTCATGCTGGCTGCTCAAGAGATCCAGCAACAGCTCGGGATCCTCAAGGGGGGTATCGAGCAGCAACGTGATCTGTCCCATGGGCGTGTTGTTTGGACCATGGAGCGGAATACCGATGTAGGCGCTGGCATTGAGGGCCAGCAGCCGGGTGGCTTTGGGATAACGTATCGGCAGATCTTCCACATAGATGGCTTGGCCATGCTGGAACAGCTCTTGCCCCGGCCCTTCGCCCATCTGAATGGGTTTAAGGGTTGAGAAGGTCTCCTCGTTGATGACGCAGCGGGGGATGATCCAGAGATCCTGACCACGGGGCTGGAATTCGCCGATCCAGCCAATGCGGGCGTTACTGGCCGTCATGGCCCAGCGCACCAGAGTTTTGCAGTAGTCGATGCCGGTTTGCCGGTTCAGCTCTGCCGGGAGCGTCAATTCAGCGCGCTCCTCCTCCGGTTGGGGTTGCCAGTGGCCGAGCAGCTGGGCACTGCTGCGCACCAGTTGCAGCATCTCCTCACTGAGCGGGGTGGGGTCAAGATACTCCAGGCTTAATACCCCGAATAGCTTGTCCTGCTCCAGCAAGGCGCCATCGAGACGCGAATTGACGCCAGCATTGGCCAGATAGAGATGGTTGCTCAGCATCGGCTGGTGTGCCGCTTCCGAGAAGCTCAAAGATTTGCGGGTGCGCAGGGCACGGATATAGCGGCTATCACCGCGAATGGGGTAGAGCGCCTCGACCCCCAGCGTGAACACCGGGGTGAGTTGCTCGTAACCCAGTTCACCGTTGGCCTGATAGTGCCAAAGGATGAGCCGATCGGCCCCCAAACTCTCTTTAAGCGCCTCAAGCAGGGGCGCATACTGTTGCTGGCTCGCCATCTGGCTAAGGCGTGGCAACTGCAACGCCAGATCGGCAACCGGCTCTTGCCGCAGGTTCTGCAGGCAGATGAGCCAGAAGTCATCTTGCTCGTGGGCAATGGCGATATGCCACAGCTGGTTGGCAAAGCGCACGGTGATCTTGCCACCATGGCCATTGGCCACCAGTTGTTCGATGGGCTGACGCAGGGCATCAGGGAGCTGTGCAGGCCAGGGGGCGCGCGGCTCATCGAGCCAGTAGAGCGGGGTTTGCATCACGTCGGTCAGGGCGACCAGCCGTTGGCTGCGCAGATCCAGACGGAAAAAGAGCGGCGTCTGGAGGGCAGGGGGAAGATGACTGAGTGCGGTAGACGACATGAACGAACAACATCCTGTTAAGCAACCGTCGAGGTTGCCAGAATACTGCAAAACGGTGTGAAACAAAATTTCATTGAAGTCTAAATTAGAAAGGTCTAATTTATTGGCAATTAACATGTATAAGGAGTCTTGTGGATGAAACGGATCCTGATTATCGGGGGGGTTGCGGGAGGCGCATCGGCAGCGGCTCGTGCTCGTCGTTTGAGTGAAGAGGCCGAGATCGTGATGTTCGAGCGGGGCGAGTTTGTCAGCTTTGCCAACTGCGGTTTGCCCTACCACATCGGGGGCGATATCCCCAATCGGGATGCCTTGCTGCTGCAGACTCCCCAGAGCTTCAAGCGTCGCTTCAACGTAGATGTGCGGGTCTTCCACGATGTGATCGAGATAGACAAGGCGGGCAAGACATTGCTGGTGCGCAACCTGCAAACCGGTGAAGAGCAGCGCGAGCATTACGATGTGCTGCTGCTGAGCCCGGGGGCTGCGCCGATCCGCCCTCCTTTCCCCGGTATCGATAGCCCCCGGGTACATACCCTGCGCAACATCCCCGACATGGACCGGATTCTGGCCTCTCTCCATCACGATCAGCCGCGCCATGTCACCGTGGTAGGCGGTGGCTTTATCGGGCTGGAGATGATGGAAGCGCTGCACCAGCGCAAGCTGGAGGTCACCCTGCTGGAACTATCCGAGCAGGTGATGGCGCCGGTGGACAGGGAGATGGCCAACATGCTCCATGCCCGCATTCGTGACGAGGGGATCGACCTGCGCCTGCGCACCGGCCTCTCCGCCATCGAGAGTCTGGATCTGCCCGCCGAGAAAACCGCCGCAGTGGCTACCGCCAACAGCGGTGGCTTGCGCCTGACCCTTAATGACGGCACTCACCTCGATACTGGTCTCTTGATCCTCGCCATCGGCGTCAAGCCCGAAACCCTGCTCGCCGCCAAGGCGGGGCTGGAGCTGGGTCCGCGCGGTGGCATCAAGGTGGATGCTGGCATGCGTACCTCGGATCCCTTCATCTATGCAGTGGGGGATGCGGTCGAAGAGATTGACTTTATCACCGGCGAATCTGTGTTGATCCCGTTAGCAGGCCCGGCCAACCGGCAGGGACGCATCGCCGCCGACAACATGCTGGGCCGCAGCGAGACCTACAAGAAGACCCAGGGCACCGCCATTTGCAAGCTGTTCGATCTGGCAGTGGCCAGCACCGGCCTCAACGAGAAGCGGCTGGTGCAACTGGGGCTGCCGTTCGAGAAGGTCTATGTCCATCCGGGCAGTCATGCCGGTTACTACCCCGGCGCTCATCCGGTCAGCCTCAAGCTGCTGTTTGCCCCTGATGGCAAGATTTACGGCGCGCAGGCCATCGGCAAAGATGGCATCGACAAGCGCATCGACGTGCTGGCAGTGGCCCAGCGTGCCGGTCTCACCGTGTTTGATCTGCAGGATCTGGAGCTCACCTATGCACCGCCCTTTGGCTCGGCCAAGGACGTGATCAACATGGCCGGGTTCGTGGCGAGCAACCACCTGAAAGGCGATACTCTGCTCTGCCATGTGGCCGAGGTGCAGGCTCGTAATCCCCATCAGCAGGTGGTGGATGTGCGCAATGGCCCCGAGCTCGACAAGCTGGGCCGCATTCCGGGTGCCATCCATATTCCCCTCGACGAGCTGCGTGGTCGTCTGCACGAGTTACCCAAGGATAAAGAGCTACTCATCAGCTGTCAGGTCGGGCTGCGTGGTCATGTTGCCTGCCGCTTGCTCAGTCAGCACGGCTTTAAAGTGAAGAACCTCTCCGGCGGTTTTAAAACCTGGCAGATGGCTACCTTGGAGTAACTTTTTTTGCATTTTTTACCAGCCCTTCCATAAGGTTAGCTATGTGAGGGCTGGTTTATTGCCTCAATATTAAATCCTGTCTGATATGAATCCCCGCCTGTTGAAATGAGACGATAACGTCCATAAGCCCCGATTTAGATGGATGTTATCTTGTCATGATGGATAGCCAATCGAACGTCTACTGGTGTTGATAGAAGCCTGCCTTGAGATTATCCACACCTTTTTTTGCACATTAACACATCTCCTCACGTTCAATTAAAGTTGCAATTTTTTGCTCGGTACGTCGAAAAATGCATTTTCTCTGGGAGTGAAATCACACTTTGGCATCATGAGTTCAGTCTGCGGTTGCTGGTTAAGGGGGCGAGATAGTAAGGTGCTTTCCAATCTGGTTTAAACCAATAAAGAAGGCTCGATGTCAGACCCCATACACACCGTCGAGGCAGCCAAAGTTGCCCTGGATAAGTGGATTGCAGAAAACAGGCTGAAACCCGGATGCAAGTTGCCATCCGAGCGCGAGTTATGTGATGTGCTCAAGGTAAAGAGAATGACGCTGAGACAGGCTTTATTGAGCCTTGAGTCAGACTCATGCATTTTTAGAAAAGATCGTCGGGGCTGGTTTATGACTCCAGCCAGATTTATATACAACCCAAACTCCTCTTCCAGTTTTCGCATTTCAGCCGAGGAGCAGGGGCGGGTGCCCAGTTGGGGCTATTTGGCAAAGACGCAACTCTATGAATATGATGAGCGACTTGCTGATATTTTTTTTAACGGTGAGAGCGAAGCTGTTTATCAGATAACCGGATGGGGGGCACTGGATGATCATAAAGTGTTTTATCATGAAACATATATCAACCCAGCGTATGCACCTGATTTTATCGAATACATTGGAAATGAGTCTTTGCAATCATTATGGTTGACACGTTTTGCACAAAACGTGAAAACAAAGCATCTGACATTTCGTCCAATCAGAATGAATGGTGATGTTTGCAAACATTTGGGATGTGCGCCAGGCTCCCCCGCTATCCTCGTGGAAAAACACCGAGCCAATGCGAACGATGTGGTTGTACATATCGATATTGAATATTGGCGATTTGAGACTGTGGATTTTGTGATTAATTTATGAGGGATTGAAATGAATATAAATCAGGCTAAAAAAATTATCGAACGGCATGCGCGGTTGCCACTTTATCTACATGCCTATTCTTATCATATGAACATGCGCATGGAGCAGATATTACCTGCTGATTTACTGGATATTGCCCATCAGCAGCACTTGCACGGCGTTAAAATACATATTCTTGATGGGGAGAGCCGTTCTCTGCAACAGATGAGTGACGATGAGTTGGCCGCGTTTCGCCACAAGGCTGAGCAACTTGGGCTGGATATTAATCTGGAGATCAGCTCTTCAGCCCCTGCAGAGATCGATGAAGCAGTGGCTGTTGCGGAAAAAATAGGAGCCACCTCGTTGCGCTTCTACCCCCGTTATGAGGGGCATCTGTCGGTTGTGTTGGCGAGGATCCGGGAAGATTTGGCTCATCTTCGTCAGCAGCACGGCCATCGTCAACTGACTTTCACCATCGAACAGCACGAGGACTTGAAGTCTGGTGAACTGGTGCAATTGGTCAGGGAGAGTGGTATTGCATCTCTCTCCCTGTTGTTTGACTTTGGTAACATGATCAATGCCAATGAGCAACCGCTGGAGGCGTTGGATATCATGGCCCCACTGATCACCCATGTGCACATCAAAGATGCCAAGATAGTTCAGGAAGGGACAGGATTGGGGCATATAGCCTGTGCATCGGGTTCCGGAGACATGCCGTTTGAGGAGATGCTAAAACAGCAGATTTGTCTGGGGGATGAGAAGCCACAGGTAGTCGCCTATGGGATGGAGGAGGAGGTAGATTATTATGCTCCAGCCTTCCGTTTTAGTGATGAGGGTAATGACCCCTGGATCCCATGGCGAGAGATGAGTGAAACTCCCTTGCCAGCACCGGAACAATTATCCCAGCGTTTAGCACAAGAAAAGCAGGATGCCCTCAAACAGATTGAATATGTCAGGGCCATTTTGAACAAGCTGGTTGCACAGGCCAAAGAGATTCTTAGTAAATAAAAACCCCATTGCAGTTGTTTTAACATCAGCCAAGAGATTCTATTATGCTCACTAAAAAGAGATGGGCTATTTTTAGCCTGCTCACACTGTGCGGTGGCACAATATATAAGTTACCTTCGTTAAAAGACGCTTTTTATATTCCAATGCAGGAATATTTCCATCTAACCAATGGACAAATTGGTAATGCCATGTCGGTGAACTCGATGGTAGCGACAATAGGCTTTTTCTTTTCTATTTATTTTGCTGATAAATTGCCAAAGAAATATACCATGTCATTTTCATTGACGGCCACTGGCCTGCTTGGTTTGTATTTATCGACCATGCCTGGTTACTGGAGTATTTTGTTGGTGTGGGCATTGTTCGGCGTCACCTGTGACATGTTGAACTGGCCTGTTCTGCTCAAGTCGGTCAGCACGTTGGGTGATAATACCCAACAGGGCAGGTTGTTCGGTTTCTTTGAAACTGGCCGCGGATTGGTAGATACCATCATCGCTTTTGGCGCTCTGGGTGTGTTCACCTATTTTGGCAGCACTATGGCCGGTTTTCGGGCCGGGATTCTGTTCTACTCCATCGTGGTGATTGTGGTTGGTATCGGCATCTTCTTGTTAATGAATGATGAGGAGCGGGTCCGGGACGAGAACAAAGTGAAGGACAATACCTCCGGGATCTCTTCAGTGCTGAAGAACAAGCTGGTGTGGTTGATCGCGCTGAACATCTTCTGTGTTTATTCCGTCTATTGCGGTCTTACTTTCTTCATTCCCTTTTTGAGCAAGGTCTATGCCCTGCCGGTGGCGCTGGTGGGGGCCTATGGCATCATCAACCAATATTGCTTGAAGATGGTTGGGGGACCCATCGGTGGGATCATTGCCGATAAAGTGTTGAAATCTCCCAGCCGTTATCTCTGCTACAGCTTTATCGTCAGCACGCTGGTCTTGGTTCTGCTGATCGTGTTGCCTCACGAACAGATGCCTGTCTATCTGGGGATGGCTTGTACTCTGAGCTTTGGTGCCGTGGTGTTTACCCAGCGAGCGGTCTTTTTCGCCCCTATCGGGGAGGCAAAAATCAAGGAAGAGCACATAGGTTCTGCGATGGCGATGGGGAGCTTCATTGGTTATGCTCCGGCCATGTTCTGCTTCAGCCTTTATGGCAATTTGCTTGATAAATACAGCGGTCTGCTGGGTTATCAGGTCGTGTTTGGCATCATGGCTTGTTTTGCTTTTGCTGGTTCGATCATCTCTATCATGTTGGTACGAGAGATCAGACAACGGAGTACTATGGCTGCTATCGAGGAGCCACATCCTGTCTTCTGAGTGAGCACCCTGTCTGGGGCTGTCGTTATCGAACGACAGCCCCATCGACCGTAGCAACATTTCGACACACTTTTTTCTTCCTGCGGGACAAAATTAACGTTTTGTTCATGGTGATAGTGCTATAACGCCTGCCTGATCCGCTATGAATGCTGTGGTAGGGAGTAATAGATGCTGGATATGTTGATGGCCATTTGGCATCAGGACTTTGATGCCCTGATCCAGATGCAGGCGGTACCACTGCTGGTCTGTTGTCTGATGCTGGTGCTGCTGCTGGAGTCCGCATTTGTCTTTCTGCCACTGCCGGGGGACAGTCTGGTGCTGTTGGCTGGCGGGCTGGTCGGTATGGGAGTGTTTGGCCCGGAGGTCACCCTCATCTATCTACCGCTGGCTGCGGGCCTTGGCTCGGTGGTCGCTTATTTGCAGGGAAGGGCGCTGCAGCGCACCCGCTTTATGGACCATATAGAGCGGATGTTGCCGCCAGATAGTCTGCCCAAAGCGACCCGCTTGCTGCAAAAGTATGGTTTTCTCGCAATGTTCTCCTCCCGTTTCATTCCGTTCGTGCGGGTGCTTACCCCCATGCTGATGGGCATTGGTCGTCTGAGTGTGGTACGTATGAGCGTCGCCAGTTTTGCCAGCGCTTTTTTGTGGGCTCTCTCGGTCAGTTTGCTCGGCAAGGTGGCGATGTCTACCCCCTTCTTTACTCATCACAGTGAGCTGTTGACCCGTGCCCTGCTGATCACCTCGCTGGTGCTGTTTTTGGCGGCCGTCATGGCGATCCTTGTTCGCTGGTTCAAAGGCGGGCCGAAAAGCGAGATCACCCACGACTAGGCGACAGCCCTTGCCACATCTCTGTGGTGAGGCAGGGGATCTGGCCGATGAATTGCCGCCATTCAGATAATGCGCTTTGTGTCTAACAAGCGAGATGTCTTATCCTGTTGCCTGTCACGCTGCGATGGCAGCGAATCCAATCCAGGATGGAATCTATGCGCCCCTTTCACGCTCGTCCGGTTTCCCACCGTTGTGCCGCTCATGTGCCTGTCACCCTGACTCGTAGCCGCTGGTCAGCCCTGTTGCTCTCCTGTTTGGCCGGTTTGCTACTGGTTGGTTGCGGCCCTGACAAGTCGGCCAGCCAAGTACCGACCACCGAATCCACTGCGCAGCAGGAGGCGGGGGCGCCTAGCTCGGTAGTGCAAGCCAATACCCGTCAATATCGTGATGCCCCGGCGCTGGCATTGGTCTTCTCCGGTCCATTGGCACCCAAGGCCAATTGGCAGAGCTGGCTTTCGGTCAGTGAGGGGAGCAAGCAGGTGCAGGGGGAGTGGATCCTGGCCGACGATGGTCGCACCCTCTATTTCCCGAACGTCCAGCCCGATAAAAGCTATGAGGTGAGTCTTAAAGCAGGGCTGGGTCCATCCCCCCAGAGCTGGACCCTCAAGACCCGCCCGCTGGAGGCGGGAGCCTCCTTTACCGCCAGCGGCATGGTATTGCCGCTGCGCGACGAGCTGCGCCTGCCCATCAGCGCGGTCAATGTGGACGAGGTCAATATCGACTTCTTCCGGGTCGATGCGGAATACCTGCCCCGTTTTCTGGCCGAGTATCGCCCCGGTTCCGGCATGGGCAACTGGGAGCTTGAGCAGATCACCAAGCGGGCCAAGCGGGTATTCAGCGGCCGCTATGCGCTGGAACTCGATGCCAACCGGCGCGAGACCCGCCTTATCAATGTGAAGGAGCCGCAGTTGGCGGAGGCTGGCGTCTACTTTGCGGTGATGTCGCCCCTTGGCAACTACGACTGGCGCAAGGAGACCACCTATTTCGCGGTGAGCGACATGGGGCTCAGTGCCCGCCGTTACCGCGATCAGCTGGAGGTGTTCGTGAGCTCCCTGGCCAGCGCCGACCCGCTCAAGGATGTGCAGCTCTCCCTGCTCGATGAGAAGGGCAACCGACTGCAGGTGCAAAACACCGATCCGCAGGGCCATCGCCGCTTCGATCAGGTGCAGGGTGCTCGCCTGCTATTGGCCGAGCAGGGCAACCATCTGGCAGTGCTGCGCCTCGACGGGGCGGCGCTCGATCTCTCTACCTTTGATCTCGGCACCCAGCCCTGGCAGGCCCAGCAGCTTTATCTGTTCAGCGGGCGCGATCTCTATCGTCCCGGCGAGCGGCTCGACAGCGAGATCCTGCTCAAGGGCCAAGATGGCCAACTGCTGCCGGGTATGGCGGTTGAGCTGGAGGTGAAACAGCCGGATGGTCAGCTGCTCGAACAAAAAAGACTGCTGCCGGATAATCTTGGTGCCGCCCACTACGGCCTGCGTCTGCCGGACGATGCACCGCTGGGGCGCTGGACCATCAACCTCAAGACCGCCGCCGGTAGCCGCTTCGAGTGGCCCTTTTTGGTGGAGGAGTTTTTGCCGGAACGGTTGAAACTGCAGCTTGGCAAGGGGCCGGATGGGGAAGTGACTGATCTGGACGCCGCCCTGACTTTGCCGCTGCAAGGGGACTATCTCTACGGCGCGCCGGCGAGTGCCACCAAGGCCAAGGCGGAGGTAAAGATCAGCCGCGCTACCATGCCTTTTACTCAGTGGCAGGAGTTCACTCTGGGTGACGTGCTGCTCGCCGAGCAGGCCAAGGATCTCGAGCCCCTCAATCTCACCCTCGATGCGCAGGGGCAGGGGACTGTTTCGCTTGCTGATGAGCTCGATGGAGTGCGCGCTCTCGGGCCGCTGGAGGTGGCCTATCGGGTGTCGCTCTCAGAGCCCGGTGGCCGCGCCGTCAATCGCAGCCGCACCCAGTATGGCTGGCCCGCGGGTAGCCAGTGGCCCGCGCTCAAGGCCGATTTCGTGACGGATCGGGTGGAAGGGGGCAAGCCGCTGCCCTTCCAGATCCTCAACCTCGATGACAAGGGCCAGCCGGTGGCGGGGGCGGTGAAGGTGCGCCTCATCAACGAGTACCGCGACTACTACTGGCACTACGCCGATGGCGAGGGGTGGAAGTACGAATTCAACAGCCAGCCCTATCTGGAGCAGGAGCAGACCCTGCAGCTGGATGGCAAGGGGCCGACCCCGCTCACGCTACAACTGGCGGCGGGCTGGTATCGATTGGAAGTGGAGAACAGTCAGGGCCATCAATCCAGCCTGCGGGTGGAAATAGGCAGTTACGCCTGGGGCGGTGGTGGCGAGCAGGCGCGGCCTGACAAGATTGCCATCACCCTCGATAAGCGCGCCTATCTGGCGGGTGACAAGGCCAAAGTGACGCTGGTGGCGCCGCGCCCCGGCAAGGGGTTGCTGCTGGTGGAAGATGGCGACGGCCTGCGCTGGTGGCAGCGTATCGAGCTCAAGGGGGGCGGTGGCGAGGCCAAGGATGCCCGCGGCGAGTTCGAGATCCCGGTCAGTCCCGAGTGGCAGCGTCATGACCTGCATATCTCGGCCCAGATCGCCGGGTCAGACAGTGCCTCCAAACCGGTCGGCAAGCAACAGGGGCAGAGCCTGCGCTCGGTCGGTCTGGTGCCGCTCACCCTGGATCGGGAAGCGCGCCGTCTGCCGCTCACTCTGAGCGCGCCTGATAAAGCGGTGCCGCTTACCCGACTGGAGGTAACAGCCACCTCCACCCCCAACAGTCAGGGCCGCGTGGTGCTGGCCGCGGTGGATCGGGGCGTGCTCAATATCAGCGATTATCAACCCCTCGACCCGTTCGAGATCTTCTTTGGTCGCAAGCGCTTCGCCCAAGATTTGTTCGATAACTACGGCCAGGTGATCCCGCCGCAGGATGGCAAGCTGGCCCGCCTCAACTATGGGGGCGATCGGGCGCCGCTGAAAAAGGGCGGTGCGCTGGAGAGCCGGGTCGAGATCGCCGCGCTCTGGAGTGGCGAGGTGAGTTTTGATGAGCAGGGCAAGGCGGTGATCCCACTCGATTTGCCCAACTTCAACGGCGAGCTGGCGCTGATGGCGCTGGCCTGGAACGAACAGCAAGTCGGTGAGGCCGAGCGCGCCGTCAAGGTGGTGGCGCCCTTGGTGGCCGAGATCGGCTGGCCGCGCTTTGGCGCCAGAGGGGATGAGACCCGGGCGCTGGTGCAACTGCGCAACATGAGTGGCGAGGATCAGACCCTCTCCCTTGCCTGGACCCTCAATGGTGGGCTAAAGGCAAACGGCGAGTTGCCCGGCACGCTGTCCCTCAAGAACGGCGAAGAGCAGTGGCTGACCCTGCCGCTCACCGTGACCGGGGCGAGCGGCGTAGCGAGCCTGCAGTTGGCGGCCAGCGGCAAGGATTTTGCCATCAGCCGCGACTGGACTCTGCCGCTGCGCTCCCCCTGGCCTGCCGAGACTCGTCAACGCTATCAGATGCTGGCCCCCGGCCAGCAGATGAGCTTTGCGCCAGCTGAGCTGGCCGGGCTGGAGCGTGCCAACCTGCACGGGTTGCTCAGCCTCTCCGGCACCCCGCCCTGGGATCCTGCAGCCCAGTGGCAGGCGCTGGCCGACTACCCCTATGCCTGTCTGGAGCAGACCTTGTCCCGTGCCTGGCCCTATCTGCTGACCACGGTGGATGAGCGCATCGCATGGAGCAAACCCGCAGCGGGCAAGAACGCGGCGAGCGAGGCGGACGTGCAACGCGCCCTGCTGCAGCGGCTGCAGCGGTTGCAACTGCCAAGCGGCGGCTTTGGTCTATGGGATGGTCGCTCCGACGAGGAGCAGTGGCTCACCGCCTATGCCGCCGACTACCTGCTGGCGCGCAAGGAGGCGGGCGACGCCGTGCCGGAGGCGATGCTCAATCAGGCGCTGAATCGGCTGCAAAGCTATCTCACCGACAGCCAGTACGGCGAGCGCTGGAGCAGTGCCCCCGAGCACAGCCGATTGGCCTATCAGGCCTACAGCGCCTATGTGCTGGCCCGGGTGGGCAAGGCGCCGCTCGCTACCCTGCGCCTTATCTGGGAGCAGCAGGCCGATCACGCCAGATCCGGTTTGCCGCTGCTCCACCTCTCCTTGGCGCTCTCGGCCATGGGGGATGAGCAGAATGCCGCCAAGGCCCTCAGCCGGGCGTTAGGGACCGAGCGTGGTGACGACTATCTGGGGGATTACGGTTCGCCGCTACGCGATGAAGCCCTCGAGCTCTCCTTGCTGCGCCAACACAAGCTGGCGATGGATCGCTGGCCAGCCCTCAGCGCCAAGGTGGCCGATACCCTGGCCCACCGTCAGTGGCTCAGCACTCAGGAGCGGCTCGCTCTGCTGCGACTCGCCCGCTTCGATCCGGCCGTCGACTGGCAGGCCAAGGTGACTTCCTCTCTTGGCAGTGGATCCCTGAGCGGTTCGGCCCCGCTGCAGCAGGGCGTCCCCGAGGCACTGGCCGCGAGCACCGTTACTAACGAGGGCAAGGGATCCCTCTATGTGCAGCGCACTCTGGTCGGCTACCCCGAACAGGCACCGTTACGGGTCAGTAAGGGGATGAGTGTGACCCGCAGCTGGTTCAATAGCGACGGTCAGCCGTTTGATCCCGCCAAGGTGAAGGTGGGCGATCTGGTGGTGGTGCGGCTCAACGTCAGCAGTGAATCGGCGGTGCCCGATGCCCTGCTGGTAGAGATGGTGCCCGCCGGCTTCGAGCTGGAGAACCCGGCCCTTGGCAACAGCATCAAGCTCGAAGAGCTCTCCATCGAGGGGAAACCGGCGTGGCAGAGCGAATGGAACGACTATCTCAAGCATCAGGAGTTTCGCGATGACCGCTACACGGCGGCGCTGGATCTGAGCGAGGGGAGCAACCAGCAGCTGGTCTACCTGATGCGGGCGGTGACGCCGGGTCGCTATCAGGTGCCGCCGACCCAGGTGGAGGATATGTACCGGCCCGAGCTGCGGGCTGTGGGTGAGGATATCCACGAGGTGCGTATCTCTGAGTAACGTTCCCTCCCTGGAGCGGGTTCGCCCGCTCACTTTTTGGCAGCGTGGCTGGCTGAAATTAGGTCGCAGTGGCCGCGCTGGCTGGCGCTGGCTTGGTCGCCTGCCACGCTGGCTGCGTTTCTCGGTGCTGGGAGTTGTAGCACTGCTCCTGTTATTGCTGGCGCTGGATCGACTCTTCCCGCCGCCGCCACTCGACCCTGCCTACGCGCGGGTGGTGCTCGACATGAAGGGGAGGCCGCTGCGCGCCTTTGCCGATACCAGCGGCGTGTGGCGCTACCCCGTGACCCTGGAGCAGGTCTCCCCCCGCTATATCGAGGCGCTGCTGGGCTACGAGGACCGCTACTTCTGGCGTCATCCCGGGGTCAATCCGGTGGCCATGGTGCGGGGTGTCTGGCAGTGGCTGCGCTATGGGCGCGCCGTCTCGGGCGGATCCACTCTCACCATGCAGGTGGCGCGCCTCATCGAGCCCTACCACAGGAGCGTGCCCGGCAAGCTGCGCCAGATGGCCCGCGCGCTGCAGCTGGAGTGGCACTACGACAAGCGCACCCTGCTCACCGTCTACCTCAACCGGGCACCGTTTGGCGGCAATCTGGAGGGGGTGCAGGCGGCAAGTTTTGCCTACCTTGGCAAGAGCGCCGCCAAGCTGACTTATGCCGAGGCTGCGCTGTTGGCGGTGCTGCCGCAGGCTCCCAGCCGCAACCGGCCGGATCGCCACCCCGAGCGGGCCCGCACCGCCCGCGACAAGGTGATGCAGCGGCTGGTGGCACAGGGTGTCTGGCCCGAACAGGCATGGCTGGAGGGGCGCATCGAGCCGGTGCTGGCTCGCGGTCACTTCACGCCGATGGAGGCGCCGCTGTTTGCCCGTCTCGCCGCCGACAATCAGGCCGGGGCGCTGGTGCACACCACCATCGACGGCGATCTGCAGCGTTGGCTGGAGGGGCGGGTGGCCAGCTATATCCGTCGCTTCCCCGAGCAGACCTCAGCGGCGTTGCTCTTGGTAGATAACAAAACCATGGCGGTGCGCGCCTACGTGGGCAGCGCCGAGTATGGCAATTTGCGCCGCCACGGTTACCTCGACATGGTGCAGGCGATCCGCTCCCCCGGCTCTACCCTCAAGCCCTTCATCTACGGTCTGGCCATGGATGAAGGGTTGGTGCACTCGGCCTCCCTGCTCTCCGATGCGCCGAGACTGGGGTCTGATTATCGCCCCTCCAACTTTTCCGGTGCCTTTCAGGGGCCGGTGACCCTTGCGCAGGCGCTGCAGCAATCCCTCAACGTGCCGGCGGTGCAGGTGCTGGAGGCGCTCGGGCCGGACAAACTGGTCAGCCGCTTCGACAACGCCGGGGTGAGACTGGCGCTCTCCGACAAACCCAATCCGGCCATCGCGCTGGGGGCGGCGGGCATTCGGCTCGAGCAGCTGGTGGCGCTCTACAGTGCGCTGACCCGGGAGGGGCAGGTGGCGATGCCGGTCTGGCTGGCGGGGCAGCAGGCGGTGTCGCGCCCCTTGCTGAGTCCGGGGGCGGCCTGGATCATCTGGCAAATATTGAGCGCGCAGGGACGGGCGGACCAACCCTTTGCCAGCGAGGCGACCGGCCGGGTCAACCGGCTGGCCTGGAAGACCGGTACCAGCTACGGCTATCGCGACAGCTGGGCCATGGGGGTCTCAGGTCGCTGGACCATCGGCGTCTGGCTTGGGCGCCCCGACGGTACCCCCATGCCTGGTTTTTACGGCCAGAGCGCGGCGGTGCCGCTGCTGCTCTCTGTCTACTCGCGGCTGGCTGACAACAGCCCCCTGCCGGCACAGCCCAATACGGTGAGCGAAGCCGAGATCTGCTGGCCGCTGGGGCGCAAAATGAGCTCGACCCTGCCTGAGGCCTGCTTGCAGCGTCAGAGCGCCTGGTTGCTGGAAGAGCGCGATCCCCCCACCTTGCCGGATCCCATGGACTGGCCCTCGCCGCTGCGTCAAGTTGCGCTCACTGCCGCGGGCAAGCCGACTCTGACCCGTTGCCCCGATGCGGCGCAATCCGGTTTTCGGGCCCTCTGGCCATTGTCGCTGGAGCCGTGGCGGTCCCCCGGCGAGCGACGGCAGGCGCTGCTGGCCAGCGGTTGTGCAGGGGAGGGGCAGAGCGCCGAGCTGCAGGCTCCCATTCGCATCGTGGCGCTGGGGGAGGGCAACCTTATCCGCAGCCAGCGCTATCGGCTGCAGCCCAAGGTGCTCGGCGGTGTCGGCAAGCCGGCCTGGTTTCTCAACGGCCAGCGGCTGCGTTGGGATGGCGATCAGGTGCTGAGTGTGGCGGGTCGTTATCAGCTGGTGGTGGTGGATGAGGCGGGCAACAGCGATCGCATCGAGTTTCGCTTGGAGAATCCCTCCTGAGCGAGGGGCCGTTGCACACTGCTTTCGCCAGAATATTGACGGTGGTGGAGCAGCGATACCGTCAATATGTCAACGCCCTCTGTGGTTACCGACGGCCTCAGGGCTTGACTTGACCCAGACGGGTGAAGAAGTGCTGACTTTTGCGTTGGTGGAAGTGGCTCTTCTTGATGGGATGGAAGATGAGGTTGCTCTCCGGATGGCTCGCCTTGAGGCGGTGGATCATCGCCATAGCGGGTAGCCCGGTACTCACCAGGGTGGTGAGTGGCAGGCTCTGGGTTTGTGGCCCTAGCAGCTGATTGAGCCCCTGCTGGGCCTGCTCAAAGCGGGTCAGGGCGGCGGGCTCGGCGTAGCCGCTGCCCAGCATGGCAAGCAGTTCATCGAGGGCTTGATGAAACTCGGCCAACTGCTGGCGAAAGCCGCTGCGGGCGCGCAGGGCGATCAGCTCTGCAAACGGGATGTCGGCCAAGTGAGTGGGCACTTGCAGCGGGATCTCGAGGTGGAAACAATCCTGGCCACCCCGGTTGTGGTAGCGGGATTCGAGCAGATGGAGTAGCCGGTCCAGATAGTCGTGATCGGTGATAAGGGCCCCCTCATTGGCGAGCGCCCACTCACGGGCGAGACGCATCGAGAGCAGATTGGCAAAGCGGCGTGCCATCCTGATCCCTCCCTCGTCCCGGCTGGCAAAGCCGTGGGTCAGACAAAAGCTGTGCAACTGCTCCAGCCCTGCCTGGGTCGGGCAGAAGCAGTCGTGGTTGGCGCGTTGGCGCCAGCGAGTGATCAGCTCCTTGTTGCCAAATACCTTGTGGCGGACAAAGTCAGGGGCAATAAGGCCGCTGATCTGGCTCTCCAATTGGGGCGTGATGGCAGAAAAGAAAGTGGCATCGGGCCGCTCGGTCAAGAGATCGGTCTCCTGCTCGAGCGTGTGCAGCAGGGTGGTGAGGCCGCTCTTCTCACTGACGGTGAAGACGAAGGCGAGTCGCTCCAGATAGAGCAGGGCGAACTTGAGCCAGAGCTCGTCGCGTACCTCCATGCCGGGATAATAGATATAGGTCTTCATCGAATGGGTCTGTGGTCAGGAATGTTGCCGGGCGCAGGTTCGGGAATATACGCAACATTGCCTTGGTGCGGCAAACATTGCGTGGGGGAATGTGAGCAAATGCTCATCCAGTAGGCGTTGACCATAAAGTTCTGGTATAATCCGCGCCCTTAAATCAAGGTCACCCGAGTCATTACCATGAAGTTCATTATCAAGCTGTTCCCGGAAATCACCATCAAGAGCAAGTCGGTTCGCCAGCGCTTTATCAAGATCCTGCAGGGCAATATCCGCAACGTCCTGCGCCGCTTCGACGACGATGCCCGGGTGCGGATGGATTGGGACAAGCTGATCGTGAGCTCCCGTAATGACCAGTTCCGTGAACAGGCCATCGAAGCCCTGGCCTGCATTCCCGGCATTCAGGCGTTCCTCGAGGTACAGGCCAGCAAGTTTACCGACCTGCACGATATCTTCGAGCAGGTGAAAGCCGTATGGGGTGACCAACTCGAGGGGAAAACCTTCTGCGTGCGTGCCAAGCGCCACGGCAAGCACGAATTCTCCTCCCTCGAAGTCGAGCGCTACGTGGGCGGTGGTCTGAACCAGCACTGCGCAAGCAACGGTGTGCGCCTCAAGAACCCGGATGTGAAGATTAACCTCGAGATCGATGGCGAAGAGCTCTTCATCGTCAGCGCTATCCATCAAGGCCTGAACGGTATGCCTATCGCCACCCAGGAGGATGTGCTGAGCCTCCTCTCTGGCGGTTTTGACTCCGGTGTTGCTTCGTTTCAGTTCATCAAGCGTGGCTGCCGCGTGCACTACTGTTTCTTCAATCTGGGCGGCGCCGCTCACGAGATCGGTGTCAAGCAGGTGGCTTACCACCTGTGGAGCCGTTTCGGCTCTTCTCACCGGGTGCGTTTCACCGCGGTGGACTTCGAGCCGGTGGTGGCCGAAATCCTCGAGAAGATCGATAACGGCCAGATGGGCGTGGTGCTCAAGCGCATGATGATGCGTGCTGCCGCCAAAGTGGCTGACGAGTTCCAGATCCCGGCTCTGGTGACCGGCGAGTGTGTGGGCCAGGTCTCCAGCCAGACCCTGACCAACCTGAACGTCATCGACCGGGTGACTGACAAGGTGATCCTGCGTCCGCTCATCACTTGGGACAAGCCGGATATCATCAGTGAAGCCCGTCGCATCGGCACCCTGGAGTTCGCCGAGACCATGCCGGAGTACTGCGGTGTCATCTCCAAGAAGCCGACTGTGAAGGCCGATCTGGCGCGCATTGAAGAGGAAGAGGGCAACTTCGATTTCGCCATTCTGGACAAGGTCGTGGCCGAGGCCCGTTACCTCGATATCCGTCGTATCGGTGAAGAGACTGCTGCCGAGGTGCAGGAAGTTGAGACCACCGCAGAAAGCGGTGACAACGAAGTGATCCTCGATATCCGTTCCATGGACGAGCATGACGACAAGCCGCTGGTCGTTGAAGGGCGTGAAGTGCTGCATATTCCTTTCTTCAAACTGGCCACCGCCTTTGGCGATCTGCCCAAGGAGAAGACCTACCTGCTCTACTGCGATCGCGGTGTGATGAGCAAGCTGCAGGCCCTCTATCTGAAGGAGAAGGGCTTTGCCAACGTCAAGGTGTACCGCCCGTAATCGGAGGGGGTACTGCCAATAAAATATCCGGCCAATGTGCCGGATTTTTTTATTTCACATGTCAGTAATGGCGATCAGGGGCAGGGGACCGGTGTGAAGGAGTCTTGCCCCTGGCAACGCCAGCCCATTTCCGCCTCCCGCATCTGCCACAGGTTGTTGCTGCGATAGAGGGTCAGGATGTAGATCATGTCGCTCTTGCTGCCATCAAGGGCGACCGAGAGCACCAGATCATTGTCCAACTGCTGGGCATGAATGCGGTTGGGTACGTCACTATGCCCCACAAAACGCAGCGCTACTTCACGGTAGTCATTGACCCAGCGTTGTTGTTCATCACTGGCTTGACGTATCTGTTGGTTGAACTGCTGCACTGGCGCCGAGGCCAGTCGTCCAAACACCACCTGAGCTTCGGCGTGGGCTACTGTCACGTTCGCCAGGAGGAGAGTGGTAAGCATACCGATTTTGCGCATGAAAAGTTCCGGCTAACAACGACTTCTTCTATGACAACAGAAAAGCCAATTTGGTTCAACGCAGGACCCACAGCGACCTGATGGTGCTGTGGGTCCTTGTTCAATTGCGTTGCAGCGAGAAGGTGGGCAGTGACAGGTGCCAATAGATAGCGGCGACCCGCAGACCAAACACGGCGGTCATACAGATAAGCATGGCCGTTACCCGATCCATGTTTGCCTCCAGTGCCAAGGTATAGAGGATCCCGCCCAGGATACAGGCGGTGGCATAGATCTCCTTTTGCAGCACCATGGGGACTTCTCGTGCTAGCACATCGCGGATCATACCGCCCGCAACGCCGGTCATAGTGCCCATGAGGACAGCGATGAGACCCGACGTGCCAAAGTTCAGGGCTTTCTGGGCGCCGATCACGGTAAAGAGGGCAAGACCGAACGCATCCGCCACAGGCAACACATACCAAGGCATGCGGCGGGGCAGCTTGACCATCCACATACCGATCAATGCCGTTGCAATGACAACCCAGATATAGAGCGGGTCACGTACCCAGAACACGGGGGCAGCCCCCAGGATCATGTCACGGATGGTTCCACCGCCAATGGCCGTGACCGCAGCCAAAACCATGACGCCAAACCCGTCCATTCTGAGTCGGCCTGCCACCAATACCCCTGAAAACGCGAATACCGCAGTACCAAACATGTCGCTGATGTAAACAATCTGCTCAACCAGTGTCTGCATGGAGAACAACTCACGCCAAATTGTTGATGGGGTCGCGATTTTAGGGGCTGAAGAGCTCAATCGCCAACTGTGCTCGACAAAATTGAGAGTCGGCACTGATTTTTTCTAACGGAAAGAACCGGGAGAGCCTCGTGTGTGCCCGCCAGCCCCCGCCGTTGGCGGGTTTCCGTGGCGTGCTCCAGTCATGGTTTTGCGAGCGATTTTTCCCTTAAGTTTCCCCCTGACCCGCCGATATATAAGGTAAGCGGCGTTAATGCGATGAAGCGTTGAAAAAAATGCTAAAGACATCGAAAAACGAGCCGTTAAATAAGACGCATCGGGCACAGAAAATAATAAAGCCTGAGCAAATAGAAGAGTAAATTTAATAGCTTAGGAGAATAGTCATGGGCCTTTATATCAACACAAACGTTTCATCACTCAACGCCCAGCGTAACCTGATGAATACGACCAAATCACTGGATACATCCTATACCCGTTTGGCCTCAGGCCTGCGTATCAATAGCGCCAAAGATGATGCCGCTGGCTTGCAAATCGCCAACCGTTTGACCTCTCAGGTAAACGGATTGGATCAAGGTAACCGTAATGCCAACGATGGTATTTCAGTGGCGCAAACAGCTGAAGGTGCAATGGATGAAGTCACCTCCATGCTGCAGCGGATGCGTACCTTGGCACAACAATCGGCCAACGGTTCCAACAACACGGATGACCGTACTGCTCTGCAACAAGAATACGACCAACTGATGACTGAAATTAACCGGGTATCAAAAGATACTACATTCGGCGGTCAGCAATTGTTGAATGGTGGCTATACAGGGGCATTCCAGGTGGGTGCTGATGCAGCACAGACCATTACCTTTAAAATGACGACCGCATTTAGCATCTCTGGAATGGCGTCAGCAACTAAAGGCAGTGCAACCGTAGCCACAAACGCTACTGGTGAACCCTATACCGTAACCAAGAATACGACGGCGGTTACATCAGCCAGCGTCAGCAGTATCAAAGCTGCCAGCTCAGCACAGTTGGCGATGGCTAACCTGGATTTCATGATTAAGGTTGTTGACAGTAAGCGGGCTGAATTGGGCGCGGTACAAAACCGCTTCGATTCAACCATTCGCAACCAGGCCAACGTATCTGAAAACGTCAGCGCAGCTCGCTCACGGATCCGTGACGCGGACTTCGCAACTGAAACGGCCAACCTGACCAAGCAGAACATTCTGCAACAGGCAGCCTCGACCATACTGTCTCAGGCAAACCAGCGTCCGCAGTCAGCACTCTCCCTGCTGCAGGGCTGATAAAAGAAAACAGGGCGGTTGTTCAGGCCGCCCTGGTCAAGAGATGGAACAAAGGGGTGTTCGGGTCGCACTCTGTTCTATCGGGAGAGATATAATTCTCTACTAGTAATGCCAAGTGTTGTCCAGTTGTTCAGTTCTGTCACGCTTGGTCATATTCTCCTGAGCATATGCTCACTTTTAGGCCGGTTTACCGGCCTCTTTTTATTGTGTCGCCAAATTGGCGTCACTCTATCTGCTTTAAGCATGAACCATGCCAAAGTACTTCCTTTTGTAACATGCGTCCGCGCCTGATGTCCGCGTCCTGCGGCAGTCGCCCTACACCCACGTTTTGCCGTCAACCGGAGAAAACTTGCCGCTTTAGGCAACAATTTTCCTAAAGCTTGTCTCTGCGCCGCCGTTAACCTAGATGAAGCAATCGAGGGGTGTTCGGAATCCAACGTTTGCACTACTGCGGGTGGCTGTCCGTTCAAACAGACACCCGCCAGAAGATACAGGAATGTTCAACCTGTTCTTCAAACGGTGGGACGTCGTGTGGTCTAAACGACGCAACCTGCAGTCGCATGTTCTTCGGGAGAATATTTTATGGCCATGTACATTAACACCAATATTTCATCACTGAACGCCCAGCGTAACCTGATGAATACCAACAAGTCTTTGGATACCTCCTACACCAGGTTGGCATCAGGGCTTCGTATCAACACTGCCAAGGATGATGCTGCAGGTTTGCAGATCTCCAACCGTTTGACCTCTCAGATCAATGGCCTTGATCAGGGTAACCGTAACGCCAACGATGGCATCTCTGTTGCGCAGACCGCGGAAGGTGCAATGGATGAAGTCACCAATATGTTGCAACGGATGCGTACACTGGCTCAGCAGTCATCCAATGGATCCAATAACACGGATGACCGCACTGCGTTGCAGCAGGAATATGACCAGTTGACCACAGAGATCAACCGTATCTCTAGTGATACGACTTTCGGTGGTCAAAAATTACTGGATGGTAAATACAAGGGATCCTTCCAGGTCGGTGCGGATGCCAGCCAAACCATTACCTTCAAGATGACATCAGCCTTTACTATCAGTGGTATCGCGTCATCGACCAAGGGAAGTGCAACTGTTGCAACCAACGCGACTGGTGAGCCCTATACAGTGACTAAAGGCACCACTGCGGTGACCTCTACCAGTGTCAGTAGCATTAAAGCTGCCA
This sequence comes from Aeromonas sp. MdU4, assembly GCF_041929505.1. Classification (NCBI taxonomy): domain Bacteria; kingdom Pseudomonadati; phylum Pseudomonadota; class Gammaproteobacteria; order Aeromonadales; family Aeromonadaceae; genus Aeromonas; species Aeromonas sp. MdU4. Next base: position 148,067 of record NZ_JBHFMW010000038.1, read on the forward strand.
GCTCTGCACAATTGGCGATGGCAAACCTTGATTTTATGATCAAGGCGGTTGATAGCAAACGGGCTGAGTTGGGTGCGGTGCAAAACCGTTTTGACTCAACCATTCGCAACCAGTCAAACGTATCCGAGAACCTGAGTTCTGCACGCTCTCGTATCCGTGATGCTGATTTTGCGACTGAAACAGCCAACCTGACCAAGCAGAATATTCTGCAACAGGCGGCTTCCAGCATTCTGGCGCAAGCCAACCAAAGACCGCAGTCTGCACTGTCCCTGTTGGGCTAACAGGCGTAGTGAGATAGAAAAAGGAGCGACGATATGGCCAATGAAATTGGAATAACCTCATCGGTCACTCCTTCTTCTCTTCCGTCAAGTAGCAAGAGCGGCCAATCGGCCGCTCAAGTGCTATCTGGCATGACTGAAGAGCAGCGGGTGACGGGGCAGGATGTCAAAAAGCAGCAAGAGGATAAGGGCCAAGAAAAAGCCAGTAAGCTTGATGTTTCTTCGATTGATTTTGAAAAAGAGGTCCAAAACTTGCAAGAGTTCAGTAAGTTGCAAGGATGGACAGTCAATTTCAGCGTTGAAAAGGATCTCGAGCAGGTTGTGATAAAGGTGATGGATGCTGACACCAAGTCGATGATTCGGCAGATCCCTAGTGAAGAGTTGCTAGCCATCAGCAAACGGATCAAGGATCTGCGTGAGGTTGATGCGACAGGTGGTGGATCGCGAGTTGGGTTATTACTCGATAACGAGATCTAAGTATGTAAAGTTCAGAGGAGAGAGATAATGGCCACAATTACATCTGCAGGTGCGGGCTCGGGGCTGGATTTAGAGTCGATTATAGCTGCCAGTGTTGATGCCAAAAAGGCACAACTGATGCAACCTATCACCACCAAGAAGACCAATACCCAGATCACTCTCTCCGGCGTAGGACAACTTAAGTCTGCAATTGCCTCTTTTGTGACCTCTCTCCAGGCAATGTCCAAGGATGATGCGTTTAACAAACGAGCCATAAACATCACTCAGGACAAGGACAATCCTGTGCTGAAGGTGGAGAGCAAAACCGGCTCTTCAAATGGACAATATGATATAACCGTCGAAAAATTGGCGAAAACTAGCAAGTTTGAAGGCAGTTTTGACTCTTCGACTACGCCCATGATCACCCAAGATGGCACCCTGACGTTCAAAGCTGGCGACAAAACCTTCGATGTGGATGTAAAGGCGGGGGACTCTCTGCAGTCAATTCGCAAACGTATCAATAATGATGGTGATAATTTTGGCCTTAACGTCAACATCATGAATACCTCTGACGGTAAATCCAAACTCGTTATTGACTCTGGTGTGAGTGGTTCCGGAAAGGATCTGCAGATCACCGGCAACACCACTGAGCTGACCAATAATTTCACGACCAAGCTAACACAGACCCAATCGGCACAAGATGCTCAAATAAAGGTTGATGGAAACACTCTTACCAGTCCAACAAATACATTTGATGGCACGATTGTCGGCCTAAAAATGACCGTTTTAAGAGAGTCCGACAGTACGACAGCCACAGATGGAACTAAGACTTACAAATCCAATAAGGTTGATGTAACTACCGATAAAGCTGGCATCAAGGATATGGTCAAGAGTTTCATCGATGGTTATAACGCCTTGGTGAAGAAGAGCAATGAGCTTGGCAAACGTAACTCTATTGTCGCAGGGGTTAGTCAGAATGATGGTGGAGCCTTGGCCGGTGATGCGACGACGAAATCTGTGATCAATATGATGAATGGTGCGATTACTGAGCCATCTAGTAACTCCTCGACCTATTCAACGATTTTTCAACTCGGTGTAAAGATGGATAACAAGGGTGTGTTGTCCATTGATGATACTAAGTTTAGTGAAGCAATTGACAAGAACTTCGACCAAGTCGTTGCAGTATTTGGTGGTAAGGATGGGGTTGCAGGTAAGTTGGCTGGACAACTTGAAACCTATTCCAAAACGGGTGGTGTGCTTGCCAAGCGAGAAGATAGTCTGAATTCGGATTTACGGGATGTTAACCGCAAGCAGTCTGATGTGGCAGCTCAACTCACCAAGTATCAAGAGACTTTGCGTGCTCGCTACGGGAGTCTGGATGCCATGTTGGCCAAGATGAATAAATCGGCCTCGTATTTGAATCTCCTCAACACCAAAAATAATTAATCTGTAGTCAGGAGTGGTGCCTCACATGTACCGGAAAAATATTAAAGCCTATACCACCCAAAATTTGCAATCCGAGCTGGCAGTTGCTGATCCTTATCGTGTTATACAACTGCTGATGCAGGGATGTCTTGAACGTCTTGCCCAGGCGCGCGGGGCGATTGAGCGTCGTGATTTCGAGCAAAAATCTCAGGCTATTTCCAAAACGATGGCCATTATCAACGGATTGCAAGATTCACTTGATCTCTCTTATGGGAAAGTTCCCGAAGATCTTTTTGCTCTTTATGACTATATGAAAACTCGGCTGATGGACGCCAGCCGTGATATGGATATTGCTGCAGTCGATGAGGTCATGAATCTGATGCTGACCGTAAAAAGCGGCTGGGATGCAATTCCAGTCGAAGAGCGTGATAAAGCCTTGGCCCAGCAAAAAACAGGTAGGGCAGAATGACTGATAGCCATTTATCTGACCTAGTTGAAGTCGGTCGCCAGTTATTGATCTTGCTGGCTAAAGGAGACATGCGCACCGCAGATAAACTGGCCGAACATTACCTGAATTTACTTGATGATGTATTTCGGCTGATATCATCTGAAACTGAACTAGACATTGAGCATCGGCGGGCATTGCAGCAATTTCAAACTATCTATGAGTGGGTTGCGAATGCAAAATGTGAGACAGAAAGTGAATTATGGCAACTTTCTAAAGCCAGTCGAGTTTCTGATCTTTACAAGCTGAATGCAGGTTAGGTGTAGATGGATATCTATAAAAAAATTACCAATGTTGAAAGTGAACTTTCTCGCCTGGAGCAGCAAAAAATCCAGGAAGCTGCCATGCTGGAAGTGTTACCTGTTCGATATGATTTAAATATGAAGGCGTTCGCTGAGCGAATGCCTGATATTCATGATTATTTTAAAGAATACAAACCGGTTAGACCATTTCGCTTTTTCTGCAATGAAAATGGTATACCTAACATATTGTGGCTTGATGATGTGGTTTCGCTTTATGGTGAGGATCCTTATTCTGAAGCACAAGCTCAGATTGATAGTGTGATTGATGAGAGTGTTCTGCAGTGTGTTGATTTTGAATCACAATGGTATATTGATGGTCAGATCCATATAAAATACAACAATGAAATATCCAATCTAAAAAAGCGTTCAGATACTGAAGGTTTGTTGCTGAAAAATATGCTTGATATGGATATCCCATTGTCGCTGATGTATGGCATTGGCCTTGGTTACCAGTTAGGTTATCTTTATGAACGATGTAAGATAAGAAATTTATTTGCTTTTGAACCCGATCTGGACATGTTTTATGCTTCATTATTCTGTTTCGATTGGGGTTCATTATTCGAATATATGGATCAGGAGTCGCTTAGCTTACATCTTTTTATTGGGGTCGATGAGCAGTTACTTGCAGCTGATATGATGGAGGCATTGCATCGGAAAGGTGCATTTTGGTCCGCATCTTATTTTTCATTCTACCATTACCATTCTCCAAAAATAGAAAGGTTGATTGAACGGGTTGAACAGGAATTTTATCTTCTCAGAACTGGATGGGGTTTTTTTGATGATAATGTGTATGCTCTGGCTCACAGTCACACTCATCTGCAAGAAGGGACTGTCTTTCTAAAGCGTCAGAGGGATACTGCGATATCCGCAGATGTGCCGGTATTTGTTGTTGGTAATGGTCCTTCACTCGATCAAGCAATCGATTTTATTAAATCGCATCAGCATCAGGCGATTATCATTGCGTGTGGGACTGCTGTGAGTGCGCTCTATAAAGCTGGGATAAAACCTGATATTTATGTCGCTGTGGAGAGAACTAAAAGTTCTGCTGATTTTTTACGTATATTGAACGCGAATGATTTCCTAAAAGACTGCGTATTTCTCAGCGTGGATGTTATTCACCCAGAGTGTAAAGTTTTTTTCCGCAAGACAGGGCTTACGTTTAAGCCTAATGAACCCATGTATAAGTTGTTAGCTAATCACTTGGGTACTCGATTCGAATTTGACACCATTGACTATTCAAATCCATTTGTTGGCAATACCGGGTTAAATTATGCAGCATTGTTGGGTTTCAAAGATGTATATCTTTTCGGGATTGACAATGGTTATAAAAGTGCCGATAAACATCATTCCAGCCTTAGTCTTTATTATAATGACAAGCAGGAGGCAAAATATCATCAAGACCTGAATGATACATTCCCTGCACCTGGTAATTTTGGTGGTAATGTGCTGATTAATCATCTGTTTGGGTTGTCAATTCACAACATGAGCAGAGTGCTGCACGATAATACAGGGTTGTATTGTGTCAATAGCAGTGATGGTGCTTACATTGATGGCGCTATTCCTCGTCATGTCGAGTCTCTTGATCCAAATTGGTGTGCAATAGACAAGGTTCGTGTAGTTGATGGGCTTATGGATAAATGCTTCCAGCCGTTTGATTTGACATCCATAGATTTTCAATCGGCGCTCAATGTGCGGTTGTTTAATCAGTTGGTCGATAAGTTTCGTACAGATTGGCGTGAAATTAGCCGTGATCGCAATTCAGTGCAGGCCATGATGCAGCGTCATCATGATTATTTGCTTTATCTCCTGATGGGCTCGGAAGGTCATTTATATAGAGTGCTGATTGGTTCCATAAACTATTTTTATGCCAATATTATTACCTTGATGATGGCGCTGATGGCAAAGGATGAGGACTATTTTGTTGCACAACTGGAGTGCGCTATTGGCATCCTTGACCAGTTCTTTGCGGATGCCGAGATAATCTATGCCGATGTGTTTGAACGACATGATTCGACCTACTTCGTTGGCCTTGATGTCTTCAAACAATAAATGAATCACCAAACAGGCGCCTCTGTTCACGCCTGTTTGGTGACAGTATGATGTGAATATATTCATTTCATCAGGTGCTTTCATGGCTTCCTTCTCTTTGGCATCAACAGCTTTTCTCTTGCCTGGTAACGTTTCTTGGTCCCCTTTGACAAGGTTGGCAGGGCTCCACTTTCAACAACAAGGTCAGTGGAAAATAGATGCATCCTGTGATGCACATATTGTTATCTGGTTTTGGGAACAGCTATTGAACAAAGATATTTGTGTTCGATGGTCAAGTCTGGATGGGGCATCGCTTGATGCAGAGATCGACACATTGCTGGATCTCCTGTTCGTTCCGCTGAAGAAAAATACTAATCAACAGGTCTATATCGGAGCCTGTTTTGTTACCCAGCCCGCTGTTTGTGGAGATCTCTATCCCTGGGTGAGGAGTCTTGAAGAGCGTTTCGCCATGAAACTGGCTGAGCTAAATTTCCTCAATCTGGATTTGTCACGTTGGCTAAGGAGGGAGGGGGCTCTTCACTGCTTTGACCGGCGAAACCAGTTTTTACTCTCTTGTCCACTGTCTGCTCCCGGTATCCGTTCGCTTGCTACGTGGATTGCCGAGCGTTGGTTAAATGAGCATGAGCCAAAGCGTAAAGTACTGGTGCTTGATTGTGACAACACGCTCTGGGGCGGCGTTATTGGAGAAGATGGACTCAGTGGCTTGCTGTTGGGACAGGATGGGATTGGTAAACTGTACCCTGCTTTTCAGGACGCAGTTCTCTACTGGTACCATCGGGGGGTGGTATTGGCTATTTGTTCCAAGAACCGTCCTGAGGATGTCTGGATGGTATTTGAGCAACATGGTGGCATGCGGCTATCAAGAGAGCATATCGCCGCAGCGGCAATTGGTTGGGGACGTAAGTCAGATGGTTTACGCCAAATTGCGCACTCGCTCAATTTGGGGGTGGATGCCTTGGTGTTGTGGGATGACTCTCCTTTGGAACGAACGGAAGTTCGCTCGGCGTTACCACAAGTAGAGGTTATTGAGCCCCCCGTCGAAATCTGGGACTGGCCTGATACTCTCCTGACATATCGCGGTTTTGCCCAGGTGCAGACCAAGGATGATAGCTTACGCCAAGCATCGTATCGTGCTTTGGCACAAGGTGCGCAGTTGCGTGAACAAGCCGGTAGTGAAACGGAATATTTGCAGCATCTTTTCTTGCAGGCGAGGTTGCATCCATTGGCGCCCGACAACATCGCTCGTGCCGAGCAACTTGTAAAAAAAACCAACCAGTTTAATCTCTCCTGCCTGCGCCATGATGCGCACACGGTCAGTCAACTAACCGAAAATGGATGGGGTTGGCTGGTTTCTCTACAGGATTGTTTTGCTGATCATGGATTGGTTGGGTTTGTGCTGGTGCAGTCTGTGAATCCAACCACCGCCTTTATTGATACGTTGACTCTGAGTTGCAGAGTATTATCGCGGGGGTTGGAATATTGGTTATTGCAACAGGTTTCTGCCAGGTTGCAGAAAATGGGGATCCAGCATCTCATTATCGGCTCTACTCGTTGCGAACGTAACGAGCCCGCCTTGGCATGGTTGGCCACGTTGCCGCTTGTTCCTTGTGACAACCCCGATCCTGCGCGTTTTTCTCATGAGCATTACCATTCTCTGGTGCTCAATGCTTTGAATTTGCCTTTTGTGGAGTTTTATCACCATGACTGATCTGTTTACCCTGCTGGCACAGCAGTTTCCCACAGCAACTATTTCCCATGGCGACTATCAGCTGGGACTCGGCGCATTCCCCGAGTGGGACTCCCTCGGTCATTTCAACTTTCTGCTGCTGGTTGAGCAGAGCTTCTCAGTGCGTTTTGATCCTGATGAATTGGCTGTCATGAAGCGGTTACAAGATATCCGGGAAGCCTTGTCGCGCCGTGGCGTTGTACTGTGATCAGCGAGATCGGATCTGCCCTTGCGGCGCTCGGTATTGAACGTGGTAGCGCACTGATGGTTCACTCGGATGCGATGGTGGTTGCTCAGTTCGCAGGGCAGGGCAACGTTTCGGGCATGCGTTCTTTCTGGTATGGCATTCAGGAACATGTAGGCCGCCATGGTACCTTGCTGGTGCCGACCTTTAGCTACAGCCTTACCCGGCAGGAGTGTTTTGATCGCGAACAGACACCGAGCCAGGTTGGTTTGATGAGCGAGGTTTTTCGTAACTTGCCAGAGGTATCTCGTACCCGTGATCCCATATTCAGCGTAGCGGTATGGGGAGAGGGGCGTGATGCGTTGACTACCCGGGCTTGCCACAACAGCTTTGGTCCAGACAGTGCCTTCGCCTGGCTGGCGGAGCATGATGGTTGGATAGTCGGGCTAGCTTGCCATCCGGATCGCATCACCTTTACCCATTATGTAGAGCAACAACTCGGAGTGAGTTATCGCTTTCTCAAGCGTTTCGAGGGGCAAGTGGTGGAGATGGGCGAGCTACAGCCTTGGTTTTGTGACTATTATGTGCGCCGACTTGATTTGGCCAGTGAGATTGATCTCACTCGTCTGGTTGCCGAGCTCAAGGTTCAGGGGAAGTGGCACGAGGTGCTGCTTGGTCGCCTGCCCGTCTGGGCGGTACGCTGCGCCGATTTTGCTGCAGTAGCGGCAACCCTGTTGGCCACATACCCATATGCCTTAATCCGGGAGGGGGCATGAAACTGCATCACATCGGTCTGGTGGTGGCCGATTTGGAGATGGGGCTGGTCTACTGCCGCGACACGCTCGGCATAACCCGGTTCAGTGAGCCAGTCCACGACCCCTTGCAGCGAGTACATATCAGATTTGCTTATGATGATGAGGGGATTTGCTACGAGTTGATTGCTCCCGCGACCGATGACAGCCCCGTCAGCCAGGTATTGCGCAGTCGGCACAACCTGCTTAACCATCTGGCCTACAGCGTTGAGGATATGGTTCAGGCAGCCGAGCAACTACGCTCTCAGCGTCACCTGCCACTGGGCCCCAGCTTGCCAGCTGTTGCCTTTGGTGGCGCACAGGTTCAATTTTTCCTAAGCCCGCTTGGCCATATTGTCGAGTTGGTTGAGGTATCCACAGCATGAGTTTTCTACCCAAGAGCGGCTATTTGCCCACCGATTGGGACGACCAGGCACAGATCGGTGAACAGCTGTATCGGTTGCTTACCCTGCAGTTTCCACTCAACCGCAGCTTGACCGGGGATGGGGTTAGGCAGTCGCTGGCCCTGTGGCGCGAACACTGCCTGCCCGAGCTGCAGATCCATGAAGTGGCCAGCGGCACCGAGTGTTTCGACTGGACCGTGCCTGACGAGTGGAACGTGCGGGAGGCCTACATAATTGGGCCGGATGGACGCAGGGTGGTGGATTTCCAGGATCACAACCTGCATCTGGTCGGCTACTCGGAGTCGGTGCGCTGCACCCTCTCGCTGGCCGAGCTGCAACCCCATCTTCACTCTCTGCCCGAGCTGCCGGACGCCATTCCCTATGTGACCTCCTACTACAAACGTCGCTGGGGCTTCTGTCTGCCCCATCGGCTGCGTGAGGCGCTGCCGGAGGGGCAATATCAGGTGGTGATCGATGCCACCCTGGCCCCGGGTTCGCTCACCTATGGCGACTGGGTGCTGCCGGGGGAGAGCGAGCAGGAGATCCTGCTGTCGAGCTACACCTGCCACCCCTCCATGGCCAACAACGAGCTCTCCGGCCCCTGCGTCGGCGTCTTCCTGATGGCCTGGCTGGCGTCACTGCCAACACGCCGCTACAGCTACCGGCTGATGCTGGTGCCTGAAACTCTGGGGGCCATCGTCTATCTCTCCCGCCATCTGGACCTGCTCAAGCAGCGCACCCTGGCCGGGTTCAATCTGACCTGCCTTGGCGATGACCGCGGCTACTCCTTCCTGCCTTCCCGCCAGGGCAACACGCTGGCGGATCGCATCGGTCGGCATGTGCTGGGTCATCTGGCACCGGGCTACCAGGCTTACAGCTTTCTGGAGCGGGGCTCCAACGAGCGGCAGCTGTGCGCGCCCGGCATCGATCTGCCGGTCACCTCGATGATGCGCAGCCGATACGGTTGTTATGCCGAGTACCACACCTCCCTCGATGACCTCTCGCTGGTGACGCCGGCCGGGCTGGCCGGCGGCTTCATGGCGCTGCGCCGGGCCATCGAGTGTCTGGAGCTGGACGAGCGCTGCGAGGTCACCGTGCTGGGCGAGCCCCAGCTCGGCAAGCGGGGGCTCTACCCGGATTTGTCGACCCGCTATTCGGGTTGGCAGGTGCGGGAGATGATGAATCTGCTGGCCTACAGCGACGGCAAGCTGACCCTGTTCGAGATCGCCGAGACCATAGGTGCGCCGTTCTGGCGGGTGGAGCCGCTGGCGCGGATGTTGCTGGATGCCGGGCTGCTGCGTCGTCTCAGCCCGCAACCAGACTACTCGATCACCAGATAGGCTGGAATCACCAGCTTGACAGCGGGCTTGCGTGCAGCAACTCGCTGAAGGTCTGACGGCGAGACAGCTCCTCATCGGAGGCGTTGGAAATGGCCTTGATCATCAGTGGTTTCCTGTGGTGGTGTCGGTCGGGGTCGACAGGCAGTGCACCACTTCATATTCGAGGTAGTCGGCCAGTCCCAGCCAGTCCTGGCGTTCCTGGCTCTGCAGCAGGGCGGCTACCAGTCCGGGTGGCAGGTTGCCCTGTTCGGTGAGCACCTCTTGCAGCAGTTCCGGTAATGCCTGACTGGCGGCGACTGACTGCCCCAGCCGAAACTGGTGCGCCAGGGCGGTTATGCGGGTGATCTGGCCGTTTTTCATTGCACGTACTCCGGGTGATAGCGGCAGCCGGCGATCTCCGCGCCTTCCCGGCTGCAGTTCCAGAACTGCACCTCGGGGTGGCGCGCTATGTAGCGCTCGAGCTCGGTGCGGTAGGCGGAAAAGTTCGGATTGGTCTTGACCCGCCTGCCATGGCCGTCAAGGGCCCAGCTGAGTGCTAGCGCGGCGCTGGGGCCGAGGGCACCGTCGGCCCAGCCCGAGTGGGTGAGCTCGCCGGGAAAGGCGAAGTCGGTGCCCAGCAGGATGACCTGGCGGCAACCCATCTGCACGGCGAGATCCACGGCGGGATGGATGACGCTGCCGCCCGAGTGCAGCACGCCCTTGGGGAGCGTCTGCCGCAACTGCTGATACATGGGGCTGCGGGAGTAGGCGGTCTTGCGCGGCCCCTGCCAGGCCAGCAGGGCTGCCGTAGGGACCGTAGGGTAATAAACCAGGGTGGTCTGAGCCGACTGGGCGGCTGGCAGCCGGTTGCCGTCGATGGCGTCATCTATGGTGACGACGATGTCGGGCTGGATGCCGTGGCCAAGCAAAAACGCCAGCGCGGTATCGACGCTGATCAGCAGGTAGTCCTGCCGACGGCGCTGCAACTGGGCCTGCAGGGTGGCCAGGTTGTGCTGCAGGGTCGGGCCGCTCGCCACGATCAGGGCCTGCTTGCCCTGAGCCAGACCGAACAGGGACGCCACATCGCCGTCGCTGGCCAGCAGATCGCGATTTTCGGCCAGCCGTCGGGTGACGTCGGGGTGCTCGGCATCGAACCTGGCCCGGGCGAACGGCAAGTCTATTTCACTTACCAGCCGGTCGCGGATGCGGGCGGCGGCATCTTCCACCAGCAGCAACTCGGGCGGCAGGGCGAAGAAGGGCAGGCGTATCTCCCCCTCGTCGCCAGCCATCATCAGCTCGACCCTGGGGTCCGTCAGCCAGTCCTGCTGATCCAGCAGCCGCAGCACCAGGGCAAACAGGGCGCCATTCATGATCTTCACTTCCAGCCGTTTGAGGCTGCTGCGCCCCTGCAGGGCGCGCGGCAGATCGCCGAGCCCGGTACCGTAGAGGTGCAGCACCGGTTGCTCGGGCAGGCTGGTGGCCTGTAGCTCGGCCTCCTTCACCCGATCGTGTCGGCTGGTGAGCTGGATGCCATCGATGCTGAGGGTGGAGCCGAGCCCTTCTGTCAGCTCGGTCTGGATGCTTTCCACGTCCTGTGCCAGCAGGCGGGGCCAGAGGGCGGGCCAGCGCTGGCTGATGAGCCTGCCGTGCTGGTTGAAGAGATCATCACTCATCGTTATCTATCCACTCCCAGCTCAGCGGTTGATTGGCGTCCAGATCACGGTTGACCCGTTTGCCGATGAGCCGATCGTAATCGGCGGGAGGCAGGCCGAGGGCGGGGCGCACCGATTTGATGTGCGCTGCGGTGAGCTCCTCGCCGGCTGCCATCCCCTTGACCAGATAGAGGGAGCGGCGAAACGCACGGTTACCCTGTTCACTGGCGGTGAGCTGGTAGTCAGCCACCCCGAGGGCGGCATGGGCGGTATTGACCGAGGCTACCAGCTCGGTGAGTTCGGCCGGTTCCATGGAGAAGGCGCAATCCGGCCCGCCGTCGGCGCGGGCCAGGGTGAAGTGCTTCTCGATGAGGGTGGCCCCGAGTGCAGTGGCGGCGATGGCCGTGGCCGATCCCAGAGTGTGATCGGAGAGCCCCACCTCGACCCCGAAGCGCTGGCGCAACATGGGGATGGTGCGCAGGTTGTACTCGGCTGCGGGCGCCGGATAGCCGCTGACGCAGTGCAGCAGGGCCAGCTGGCTGTTGCCGTGCTTGAGCGCCATCTCGACCGCGGCATTGATTTCAGCCTCATTGGCCATGCCGGTGGACATGACCAGCGGCTTGCCGGTCTGGGCGGCGTAGCGAATGAGGGGAAGGTCCACCAACTCGAAAGAGGCGATCTTGTAGGCCGGGCAATCGAGGGATTCCAGCAGATCCACCGCGCTGAAATCGAACGGGCTGCTGAAGACCGTCAGCCCCAGCTCGCGACCCTTGGCAAACAGCGCTTGGTGCCACTCCCACGGGGTGTGCGCCCACTCATAAAGGTCATAGAGGTTGTGGCCATCCCACAAACCGCCGTGGATCTGAAATTCCGGCCGATCACTGTTGAGGGTGATGGTGTCGGGCCGGTAGGTCTGCAGCTTGACCGCACTGGCCCCAGCCTCCTTGGCGGCGGTCATGATGGCCAGTGCACGCTCCAGGTTGCCGTTGTGGTTGGCCGACAGTTCGGCAATCACATAGGGGCTCTGTTCCTGATTGATTGGGCGATCAGCGATCTGCATCTGTGGTTATGCTCCTTTGTCCAGTTGCCAGCCCTGTGGTACAGCTTGCCAGGGGGCAACAGGTTCAATTTGCGGTGGTTCGGCAAGATAGAGTGGGAAGTGAGAGAAAATAGCAAGCAAGCTACGCGCCAGTTCTTGCCAATCTTGTCGTTCAAGTAGTTGATCTGCATGCCAGTCCAGCCGCTGGCCGCTCAGGTTCAGGGTTAACAGCAATCGTTCGGTATGCAGGAACTGCCAGTGTTGATCTGCCGGACAGAGTCGGTACTCCGCCTGCGGCAACAGCCAGGCGGTGAGGCGATCCAGCCCCAGCCCATCCACCTGCAGTTGGCCGCGGCGGCGGTAGTCGTCGGCTTGTTGCTCAAGGCGCTGCAGGGCCTGCAGTAGCCGCTCAGGCTCAGCCAGCTCGCGCAGGGTCAGCCGCTCTGCCAATTGGAAGCGGGCGATCACCTCGTCGTTGAACTGCTGGTTGTCGACGATGGGCACTGCCAGCGTCGGCAGACCGAGGCAGGCTCGCTCCCAGGTCATACCGCCAGCGGCGCCGATAGTGAAATCATGTTGTTGCATCAGTTGCGCCATCTGGTCGCTTTGGCGCAAGAGCACAATTTGGAGATCGGTGTGTTTGGCAACCCATTGTTGCAGCTCGGGCCAGAACGCGTTGGCACCACCGGTCACCAGGGTCCATTGGATGGGGCGAGCCCATGGCAGCCGGTTCAGGCTGTTGAGAGTGGTGAGACAAGCTCCTGCCGGATCTGCACCCCCGAAACAGATCAATCCCCGCAGCCATGGGAGCGTCACTTGGCGAGCTAATTGGCGAAAAGCTGGACGCAACAGCGCATAGTCAGTACCAAGCAACAGATGGCAATCTTTTGGGATCAGATTCTGGTAATCACTGGTTGAACGCAACGGGCCTTGATCCAGCAGTAGTTGGCAGTGGTGGGGGCGATCGGCCAGATCGTCGATGACCAGTACCTGATCACAGTGAACAGCCAGTCTCTTTTCAATTTCCCGATCAATTTGATAGTGGTCAAACACCAGCCAGTCAGGCTGCAGGTCAGGGAGGGGGCCTTCATCATCCAGCGCCAACAGCGAATGGTGATGATGCCGCTGTAACATGGGAAGTAGCTGTTTGGGGAGCGCATGGCAGAGAAAGTGGCACTCGGCGCCAGCGGTTTTCAGCCGATCGGCAATGGCCAGGCAGCGCATCAGATGACCCAGGCCGATATCGGCTCCGGCATCGAGTCGGAAGGCAACCTTAAACGCCATCTTGGGCCAGTACCTTATAAAGCAGTTCGGCCAGATGCCAATCTTCCGGTGTATCGATATCGACCACTCTGTGTCTTGGCAGAATATGACCGATCCCTTCCCCCCCGACGGGGCTGATCCCGCCCAGCCAAGCGGCCCGCGTCCCCCAATAGAACTGGCCTGCATCCTGATAGGCAGGTTCCAGATCCTGAGAACGTTTTGCCATCTGTTCCGGCCAGAAGGGGGTGACTCGGCTCTGTTCGTCCATCCGGACTGCGCGCTGGATGGGAAAGTCAAATTCCGCCACCGTATAAACAAAGGGGGCTTGGCTTGCGAGCAGCCGCTGATAGGCGGCTTTCAGGTCATCGGCCTGGATAAGCGGAACAGTGGCATAGATGCAGCAATAGCGTTCTGCCTCGATGCCTAGTGCCTCGAGTCGCTGGATGGCATCAATCACGACTGGCGTGGTGCCGGTATGGTCATCGGCCAGCGTCGTTTGTCGCAAAAATGGCACATCGGCACCCAGTTGGCGTGCGATATCCGCCACCTCTAGATCATCTGTTGAGACGACAATCCGGCTAAAGCAGCCTGCTTTCAAGGCGGCTTGAATGGCGTAGGCAAGCATGGGCTGACCGCAAAATGGCCGGATATTCTTGCGGGGAATGCGTTTGCTGCCACCCCGGGCAGGGATGATGGCGATGGCCATGACGGACTCTCTCTACGGAATCTAACAGTTGCGATGTTGGCAGGGTATGTGCTGACAACTCTTTGATTATTTTTGATATTATACTGACTTTCCATCTTGTATTATCAATTTTTACTACGGACTTGAGCCCTGACGGTCGATACCATGGGCAAGTGATGGACAGTGGGTGTATTCGAGATGAGTTATGGTGTCGAGCTGTGCCCGATCCAGGCATGGGATTTACCAACGCTGAGGCGTTGGCGCAATCAGGACGAGATACGGTTGCAGATGGTGGATCAAACCCTGATCTCCCCTCGCCAGCAGCGGCAATGGTTTGTTTCGCTCTGTGAGCGAGCAGATCAACAGCATTGGGTGCTGCGCTGCCGGGGTATCCGTGCCGGTTATGTCAATCTGAAAGGCGAACGCAGTGCACCGCTGCAAAATCAGATGGTTGCTGATGCCGGTCTCTATCTGGGTAACTCTGCCGTGCGTCATCCCATGTTGGCCATTGCTGCGGCACTTTCACAACTGGATCAGGGATTTGACCGTTTCAATCTTGGTTGTATTCGTACCTTGGTTCGAGAGGATAATCGCTCGGCACTGCGTTTGAATGAACAGCTTGGATATCGCCAATATGGCACCGAGGGCGGCTTTCTCGCTCTCGAGTTACAACCTGCCGACTACTATGCAGCCCGTGAGCGGCTACGGAGATTTTTCAGATGACAACTAAGTTGGAACAGGTTTTTGCCGAGGCGCTGGGTATTGATGTCGGTTCGGTCAATGACGCCCTGGCGTATAACAGCATCCCTCAGTGGGACTCTGTTGCTCATATGGGGTTGATTGCCCAGTTGGAGGATCACTACGGCGTGTTGCTCGACACCGATGACATCATCGACATGAGCTCGGTCGCCAAGGCGAGAGAAATCCTGACCAAGTACGGGATAGCGTTCTGATGACGGGGTTGCTGCAAGGCAAACGGGTGCTGATCACCGGTGCCGGACGGGGGATAGGCCTTGCTATTGCGCGTCAGTTTGCAGCCCAAGGCGCCGAGCTTTGGCTGGGCGGCCGTGATGAGGTGGCGATGAGCCAGCTGGCGACCGCGATTGGTTCAGAATTTGGCGTGCCCTGCCAGCCCCTCTGTTTTGATGTGGCTGAGCCATCGGCGGTCAAGCAGGCCTTTCAGCAGCTGTTTGCCCAGACCAGATCGCTGGACGTGCTGGTCAACAATGCCGGCATGCTGGAAGAGGCGTTATTGGGGATGGCGAACCAGACCCATCTGCAAAAGACATTCAGCAATAATACCTTTAGCGTGATCTACTGCAGCCAGTATGCCGCACGCATGATGCAGCGCAGCGGTGGCGGCAGCATCATCAATCTCGCCTCCCTGATGGGGCAAGTGGGGGCTGCCGGGCTCAGCAGCTATGCTGGCAGCAAAGCTGCGGTGATCGGCATTACCCAGTCACTGGCCAAGGAGCTGGCCGCCAGCCAGATCCGGGTCAATGCCATTGCCCCGGGTTTTATCGATACCGATATGGCGCATGCCATCACGCAAGATAAGTTTGCCGAGCGGGTGGCCAGCATCGCCATGGGACGGATTGGCACACCAGATGAAGTGGCCAAAGTAGCCCTGTTTCTTGCATCCGACTTGTCGAGCTATGTGACCGGTCAGGTGATCGGGGTCGATGGGGGGATGGTGATTTGAGCCAGCCTGATTTGTTGACACATCTGGTTGAAGGCAACACCGAACTCGCTTGGCGAGATCCGCAAGAGGGGTGGCTCAGTTATGGTGAGCTGGCTCGGCGTGTGGCGCAGTTGGCCACTACCTATCCTGCTGGTCGCCATTTGGTCTACCTGCCATTTGTGACGTCAACCCGGCATCTGCTGCACTACTTGCTGGCCCTGCGTGATGGCCACGCCATCATGCTGGCCGATCCTGCACAGGATGCCCAGTTGCACCGTGAACAGTGCCAGCGCTTTGGTGTCAGTCTGCGGGTATTGGAAGATGGGGCAGTTGCGCATCTTGGCGATGCGCCCTCGCTTCACCCTGAGCTGGCCATGCTGCTACCCACGTCGGGCAGCACGGGGTCGTGCAAATGGGTGCGATTGTCGCGCGCCAATCTGGATGCCAATGCTGCGGCCATCGCCGAATATCTGGTGCTGAATGGGGGCGAGCGAGCCATCACCTCGTTGCCACTTTTTTACTCCTTCGGCATGTCGGTGCTCAACAGCCATCTTTTGGTTGGCGCCTCGCTGGTTTCATGCACTGCCAGTCCCCTTGAGCGCCACTTCTGGGATGAGGTAAATCGCCATCAGGTCACCAGTGTGGCGGGGGTGCCGTTTACCTTTCAGATGCTTAACCGCTTGCGTTTTGACTGGGCCCGTTATCCCAGCCTGATGACACTGACCCAGGCCGGAGGACGGCTTGAGCCGGCACTGGCCAAACAGTTTGCCGAGCAGGCAGCAGCACTAGGACGCCGTTTTTTCGTGATGTATGGTCAGACCGAAGCGGCGCCGCGCATAGCCTGGTTGGCGCACGATGAAGTGATGATTGCCCCGGATGCTATCGGCCGTGCCGTACCGGGTGGTCGCCTCTCTCTGCGTCATGAGCCCGGATTTCCCGATGGGGAAGGGGAGTTGGTCTACGAAGGGCCCAATGTGATGTTTGGTTATGCCGAGCAGACTGAAGATTTGGTTCGGGGGCGTGAGATGGATGCGCTGTTTACCGGTGATCTGGCTCGCTGTGATGAGGCGGGCCGCTTCTATCTGACCGGGCGGATCAACCGTTTCCTGAAGCTGTTTGGCAAACGGGTGAGCTTGGCAGAAGTGGAAACCTGGTTGCAGGCGCGGGGCTATTCCTGCGCCGCGACCGGCCGCGATGATCGCCTGCTGGTGGCCATCGAGGCAGACGCGTGCCCTTGTGACGCACTACAGCTAGAGCTGGCCCGCTGGCTGATGGTGCCGCCATCAAGTGTGCGCATCTACCTGCATCATTTGCCACGGCGCAGCAATATGAAGGTTGATTATCCGGCCCTGTTAACAGCGCTGGAGCAGCTATGAACAGGCTGTTTGATGCGCCGGTTTTTGGGCTGCCCCAATATGAAAAAAGTGGGCTGCTCCTTGCTCGCCTGAATGAATTGACGCAGCGCCATGCACAGGGTTGCCCTGCCTTTGCCAATATTCTGTCGGCGTTTGGCTGGGGTCAGGCCTCGACCTATCAAGAGCTCCCCTATCTGGCCGCTCGCCTGTTCAAATTGGCCCAATGGCAGAGTGTGCCGCCAGAGGAGGTGTTCAAGGTGCTCACCTCCTCTGGCACTACCGGAACGCCGTCACGCATTGTGCTGGATCGGGATACGGCCGCGTTGCAGAGCAAGGTGCTGGTGAAGATCCTGCAAGAGTTTATCGGTAAGCAACGGCTGCCCATGCTGCTGGTGGAGCAACCCGCCCTTATTCAAAACCGCAGCGGCTTTTCGGCTCGGGGAGCCGGTGCGCTGGGGCTCTCCTTCCTTGGCCGTGACCATACCTATGCTCTTGATGAACAGATGCGGCCCAACTGGCCGGTCATCGAGGCGTTTTGTGACAAATATGCGGGCCAGCCGGTCCTGCTGTTCGGCTTTACCTTCATGGTGTGGCAATGTTTGCTGGAACCGCTGCGTGAGCGTGGTCTGCAACTGCCGCTGACGCAGGGCACGCTTTTTCACAGCGGTGGCTGGAAGAAGCTGCAACACCTCGCGGTGGATAATCCTGCCTTCAAGCATCGCTGCCATGAACAGCTGGGGCTGAGTCGGGTCCACAACTTCTATGGCATGGTGGAGCAAGTGGGGTCGGTGTTTGTCGAGTGCGAACAGGGCCATCTGCATGCGCCTCTCTTTGCCGATCTGCTGGTGCGCGATCCGCTGACCCATCAGCCGCTTGGTATCGGTCAGCCCGGTCTGTTGCAGGTGATCTCGGCCATTCCCCAAAGTTATCCCGGCCACAGTTTGCTCAGCGAAGATCTTGGTGTGCTACTGGGTGAGGATGATTGTCCCTGCGGTCGTCGTGGCCGTTATTTTCATGTATCAGGACGTCAGCAAGGCGCCGAGGTGAGGGGATGCAGCGACACTTTCCAGTGATCCGGTCAGATTCAGAAGATGCCATGTGGCAAGCGAGGCCCGAGGTCGCTTTCGTCGCTCCCGTCAGCGGCTGGCAAGGTTTTGTCACTTGTTCGCTGCCCAGCTTTGCACCCGTCATCTGTGACTTTGTTGCTGTGCTTTCTGCTCGTTTGCAGCAGGAGGGGCGAGAGAACCCGGATCTGGCTGCATTTGGTTTTTGGTTGCGCCCACGTCAGCTTGGGCAGCAGAAAATTCGTATGGCAGGGCGTGCACCTCTGGGAATGGTTTTTCATCTGGTACCCTCCAACGTGCCGACCGTTGCCTTCTACTCCTGGATCATGGCGCTGCTGATGGGCAATCCATCGGTAGTAAGGCTGTCATCGCGCATCGACCCGGTGCAAGAGGCCATGCTGGCCATCCTCAACGACCTCTTCTCTCTGCCTGAGTGGCAAGAGATCGCCTCGCGTACCCGCTTCATCCGCTATGACCATGACGAGCACGTTACCGCTTGGTTGTCTGCCCGGTGCCGTCTTCGCATTATCTGGGGGGGGGATGAAACCATCGGTCGGGTACGGGCTATTCCGCTTTCTCCTCATGCCCAGGAGTTGGTGTTTCCGGATCGCCGCTCCATGGCGGTATTTGACAGCCAATGGTTGGCTAGCCTGGATGCTGCCAAATGGCTACAAACTGTCGGGGCTTTGCAGCAGGACTTTACTCGCTTCAATCAGCAAGCCTGCGCCTCGCCTACCACCATCTGTTGGCTGGGGACGCCCGATGCAGCGGTACGGCGCAGTTTGCTCGAAGCTATCTTCACTCCCTTCGCCCAAGATCCTGCGCTGATGATGGAGCGATTTATCAATAGTCAACAAAATGCCGCTAATGATGACGGAATCCAGTTGGATAGCTTTACTGGCGTCGCTTTATTGACTCCTACCACCTCTCTGCGACTTGCACACATCGGAGGAGGTACAGTCGCCGAGTTTATTGCCGATAACCTTGATGAGTTGCTGTTACAGCCTTGGGATATGCAGACCTGTGTCTGGGTTGGCCCAGATAAAACGCGGCTTGAGCATGCGCTCCTGGTATCGCCAGGTTGTCGTATTGATCGGGTGGCAAGTCCGGGACAAGCGCTGGCATTCGAATGGCTCTGGGACGGTATCGATATGCTAGCCGCCTGTAGCCGTCGGCTTGCCCGTATTGAATAGTGGATTCCAGGTCACATAAATCAAGTCATATCAATCAATTAGCTTGGTCAGGCACAGCTCTTGCAGTAATTATTGTGATGAAGGGCAGGAAGGGTTGACAGAGACCGTGCGGTAGCCTTGTCCATTTTCTCCGTTTTGCTTCTTTTTTACTCAAACTCTGGGTTTCCTTATGAAAATCAGCGTACTGGTGCCGGTATACAACCTCGGGCGCTTCATTGAACCTTGCCTGCTTAGCCTGCTGGAACAAAAAACGGATTTCGAATTCGAGGTGATCGCCATTGATGACGGCTCGAGCGATGACTCCTGGGCCATTATGCAGCGGTTGGTGTCACAGTGGCCTCGGCTACGGGCACTACAAAACGCGCAAAATATGGGGCTGGCCAAAACCCAGAAACGCTTGTTGAGAGAGGCGAACGGCGAATATATCGCCTATGTCGACGGGGATGATCTTGCTCTGCCGGGCAAGCTGCAGCGTCAGGCCGATTATCTGGACGCGCACCCCGGTTGCACCCTTTGCTACCACGAAGCGGAGATGTTTGATGATGAGACCGATGCGCGCATCAAACTCTTCACCCGCGATTATTACAGTGCTCGCCATCTCGAAGCCGTGATGACGCGAGAAGCGCTTATCCGCTTCGGGGTATTCGTCAATGCCAGCTCTATCATGTTCCGCCGTTATGAGGGGATGACAAATGCCATCGATGAAGAGTGCAAGATCATTCTCGATTACCCATGGCATATCCTGAATCTCTCCCTCAATCCGGGGACGTTGGATTTTATCCCCGAGCTACTGGGGCGTTATCGCTTCCATACCCAAAGCTTTGGCGGGCAAACCCGCAAATCGGCAGAGCGTCGTGAACAGTCGCTGCACGATCTGCTGCGTGCCTGTGACAATGCCGCTGTGTTCGGCGCGGATCCCGTGATAGTTGCGCAAGGTCGTTCTCATCACTACTACTCCGCTGCGCTCTATTTTTTGCGGCAGGATGATGTCGTACGCTTCACGCAGCTCATCGAGCAGTCGGCGGCAGAGGTAGTAGAGCTGGCGCCTGGTTGGTTTTTCGACGAGCGGCATCAACTGGCGTGGGAGCAGCGGGCCCATCCCGCCCGGGTCATGCAACAACTGTTTGGAGACGCGGTGTGAGTTATCAGGCAATCGTCATTGGCGCTGGGCTTTCGGGCGCCGTCATGGCTGAACGCATGGCCAGTCAGCTTGGCTGGAAGGTGCTGGTATTGGAACAGCGCGCTCATATCGGGGGCAACTGCTTCGACGAGTATGACGAGCATGGAGTGCTGATCCATCGCTATGGACCGCACCTCTTCCATACCGACAACAAGGAGGTCTGGGATTACCTGTCGCAGTTCACCGAGTGGCTGCCTTACGAGCATCGGGTGCTGTCACGTATCGATGGGCAACTGGTGCCCATACCGTTCAACCTGACCAGCATCGAGCGTTGTTTCCCAGCAGACAAAGCCGCTGCCATGATCGATGCCCTGCGCACCCGGTTCGGGGATGGTGCCAGAGTACCTATTCTGGAGCTGCGCAAGGAGCAGGATCCCCTGCTGGGTGAACTGGCGGATTTCATTTATCAGAAGGCTTTCGTCAACTACACCAGCAAACAGTGGGGAGTTGCACCTGACCAGATCTCCCCCGAGGTGACGGCGCGGGTTCCCGTGGTGGTCAGTCGGGATGATCGCTACTTCACCGACCCCTGGCAGGCGGTGCCGACTGAAGGTTATACCTCCATGTTTGAGCGCATGCTCGCACACCCGCTGATTGACGTGCGGCTGTCGACCCCCATGGCGCAGCGTGTCTCGTTGGATTGGGAGAAGAAAGTAATTTTGTTGGATGGGCATGTTTTTAACGGTCCAGTCATTTATACCGGTATGATTGATGCACTTATTCCGGACAATCCCGAGCCACTACCATATCGCTCATTACGTTTTGAGCATCAGCATATTAAGCAAGCACAATTCCAACCGGTGGCGACGGTCAACTATCCCAATGAAGAGCTGTTTACGCGTATTACCGAGTTTAAATATCTGACTGGACAGATGAAACCAGATACCAGTATTGTTACTGAGTATCCATGTGATTATCTTTCTGAATATGGTCTGGAGCCTTATTATCCCGTGCTACAAGACTCCACGGTGAATCGATATCTACTATATAAAGATACCCTAGAGAAAATTAAAAATTTATTTCTCCTTGGTAGATTAGCTGAATACAAGTACTTTGATATGGACGATATTGTCACTAATAGTTTGGAAAAATTCAGGATTTTCGATAGAGGATAATAAATGAAGACCGCTTTGATTATTGGTGTGACTGGTCAAGATGGCTCATACCTTGCCGAGTTTTTGATCGGTAAGGGGTATATTGTTCATGGCGTCAAACGCCGTACCTCGATGTTTAACACTGGAAGAATTGAACACCTGTATCAGGATATCCATGTTCGAGACAGACAGTTTCATCTCCATCATGGTGATATTACCGACTCCAGCAATATGTTGCGTTTGATCCAGCAAATTCAGCCGGATGAAATCTATAATTTGGCTGCTCAGAGTCATGTTGC
Source organism: Aeromonas sp. MdU4 (assembly GCF_041929505.1). NCBI lineage: Bacteria > Pseudomonadati > Pseudomonadota > Gammaproteobacteria > Aeromonadales > Aeromonadaceae > Aeromonas > Aeromonas sp. MdU4. Next base: position 170,011 of record NZ_JBHFMW010000038.1, read on the forward strand.
GGTGTCTTTCGAACAACCTGAATATACGGCGAATGTCGACGCCTTGGGGCCTTTGCGTATTCTTGAGGCTATCCGAATTTTAGGGCTGCAGAATAAAACAAGGTTTTATCAAGCCTCCACATCAGAACTATATGGATTGGTTCAAACTATTCCGCAAAATGAGAACACACCTTTTTATCCCCGGTCTCCTTATGGTGTGGCAAAGCTATATGCATACTGGATTACGATAAACTATCGTGAGGCATATGGCATCTATGCATGTAATGGTATATTGTTTAATCATGAATCTAGTCGGCGTGGTGAAACCTTCGTAACCAGAAAAATAACCCGTGGTTTATCTCGAATTAAAGTAGGATTGGATGAAAGATTATATCTTGGCAATCTTGATTCTCTAAGAGACTGGGGACATGCCAAAGATTATGTCGAAATGCAATGGCTTATGTTGCAGCAAGACAAGCCAGAGGACTATGTAATAGCCACAGGACAGCAACACAGTGTCAGAGAGTTTGTTGTACGCTGCGCCAAAAAACTCGGAATGAATATCGAATGGCGTGGGCAAGGTGTTGATGAAAAAGGTTATGATCAGAATGGTCGGTGCATTGTAGAAGTTGACCCATTTTATTTTAGACCGACAGAAGTTGAAACATTGTTGGGGGATGCATCAAAAGCTCGCAAAGAGTTAGGTTGGGAGCCATCAATAACTTTTGAAGAGATGGTGGATGAAATGATTGAGCACGATCTCATTGAAGCTAAGCAGACACTACTCTTGCAAACAACGACACTGGACTAAATCATGAAAATCTTTCTGAGCAATCCTCCTTGGTATCATAAACCGACTACGGAAGCACCTGGTTGGCATGGTGTGCGCGCAGGTTCTCGTTGGCCTCATACATTTCCGTACTATTCGCATACAGATGAAAACGGCACTATTTCTGAACTGCGAAATAGCTACAAACCATTTCCATTCTGGTTGGCAACAGCGACCAGTATGTTGAATGAACTACCCGGTTTTGAGGTCGAATTAAGAGACTCGATCGCTCTGTCAGAAAGCTACACGGCATTCTATGATGCATTTTGTGCATCTCATCCAGATATTCTTGTCTTGGAGACTGCATCAGCAACATTGGATCACGACCTAGAGGTCATCGCGCAGCTCAGGGAATTTAACTCTGATTTAACCGTAGTTTTGACCGGTTTGCATATTGAGCTGGACTCTCCAGATTTTTTAAAAAAACACGTAAGCATTGATTACATCGTTTATGGTGAATATGAGCTATCATTAGTTAGCCTTCTTGAGGCATTAAGAGATAAAAAAACACTTTCGGACGTTCCTGGTTTATTATATCGAAATGATGATGGTTCTGTTATAAAAAATTCATTTAGCGTAGGAAAATCAGTGGCTGATTTCCCTTGGCCTTATCGGGATCCCGTGGTCGCCCTTGCCTATAATGACACCGCAAGTGGCCTCCCAATGCCACAACTGCAGATCATGGCTACCCGTGGTTGTCCATATGGTTGTATATTTTGCATTTGGCCGCAGATGTTCTATCGCAGCGGTAAGTATAGAAAACGTACCGTTGAAGATGTGGTCGATGAAATTGAGCACAACATGAAAACGGGCCACTATGCAAGCTTTTATCTGGATGATGACACATTCAATATAAACAGCAGATTTGTTATTGAGCTTTCCCAAGAAATCAAGAAGAGAGGGTTGAATAATTATCCGTGGGGTGCGATGGGACGGGCCGATTTGATTGACCAAGTCCAGGTCGACGCATTGAAGGAAGCCGGGTTATATAGTGTAAAATACGGTGTGGAATCAGCAGATCAAACCGTATTGAATAGTTCTGGTAAGCACATTGATATTAATAAAGTGATTCGTGGCATTGAGTTGACTCATAATGCAGGTATAAAGGTTCATCTAACTTTTACCATCGGACTTCCAAATGACACGCATGATACAATAAATCAGACAATTGACCTTGCATGTTCGCTACCTTGTGAGTCAGTACAGTTTTCCATAGCGACACCTTATCCAGGAACCAGTATGTATGACATATATAAGGATAAGGACTGGTTAGTGTCTGACAAATGGTCTGACTATGTAGGTTCAACCAAGGCGGTTAGTAAGACGGATACGTTGACACCTGAGGATTTGGAGCATTATCAAAAGCTCGCAATGTCACTCTACGCAGAGGCAGATGCACGGCGTAAAGTGACGGATGATAAATTTATTGTTAATTTAAAAGAGCGCCTGGCGGTTATTGGTAATGATGGACGTCCCATATTATTATTTCAGTCTGCTCGTGTGTCATTTACCAAAGCACTTCTGACTACCTTGTTAAACCTTGGCCACAATGTACATGTATTATGCCATGAGCGCTTCTGTGATGAATTTAGAGCTCTCATTAAGGATAGCCAGTTACATTCATTCTCTAAATCGAGCAACTTTGACTTTATACAATTAAAAGACCTCTGTGAAAATCTTAGTGGTCACTTTTGTGGTGCATTAATTCCCTATAGTCACCGGTTCGGTTCAGGTTATGCTGAGGTAGAGAAAATGGCTCTCGTTGCAACAGGGAAGATAATAGCAGGTGTAAATTTGGATGGAGAATTTATAAAGTGAGCCACCCAATACTTGTTGTTGGCGCATTTGACTATCCTTACATAAATAATCATTGGCTTGAGCCATTAAGTATAATATCTAACGAAAATCTCATATCAGTTGATGTTAACGTATTGCTTTCTATTTTATCTACAGAAGATGTTGAAAAATATCTAAAGAAGATAATTAAAGAATTTGAAGTGCGATATGTTTTTTTCTATCATGATCTCATCTTTGCAGATCTGAGTGATAGTTTCTTTTCGGAAATAAAAGAAACCACTAAAGTTATTACATTCTACGCCGACGATGAGCCACCAGTATGGTTTCAAAGGAATGTTCGCTTTGATCATCATTATTCATATATAGCTACGCATTCCGCTTCAGCTATCGAAAAAAGAAAGGAGCAGTTTCCTGAACAGGAATGCTATTATCTTCCTTGGGGATTTAATCCTCGCATCATAAAATATGACATGAGCGAAGATAAGCATCAGTACAATTATGATGTGATATTTATTGGCCGTAACAAAGATTCGCTAGGGAGCGGCTTATATAGAGAAGATGGTGCAATCCGGGACCAATTATTACAGGCAATTGCCAATGCGGCTAAACATCATGGATGGCGATTTGCGATTTTTGGCTTTGGGTGGGAAAACCACCCAACCTTGGCTCCTTGGTATGCTCGCCAGATTTCGGATGATGAATATCAAAAAGTACTGGCATCGTCACGCATAGCCTTCAATCCTGGTTATGCGTGGGATGGTCAGTCATTAAAGCCTCAAGTAAAACTACGCCATTTTGAAGTTGCAGCTAACGGATATGCAATACAGCTGACTAATGAGAATGCCGAGCTTGGTACTCTTTTTGAGGAGAATAAGGAAATAGTATTCTATGATAAAGCTGCTGACTTAGTTGAAAAGATAAAATATTGGTTAGATAAACCGCAAAAGTGTGCCAGTCTTGCAAATTTAGCTAAGAATAAAGCTTTTAAACAACACACAATTGATAGTCGACTTCGTGATTTAATGAATAGCTGTAAAGTGACCACGCCAGTCTATAATAACGTTAACAAGATTGAAAAAATAGCTTTTAATGAAAACATTGAGCTTTTAACAGAGAACCTTGAGGCATCAACGGCTGAATATATTTATATCTGTCCGAAAGGAACTGACGTTCGTATTCCCAACGTGCCGGCATCGCACGCTGTTGTGGAGAGGCCAGAGATAGTCGACTGCGAGCTATTTTCCTATGGGTATAGCAAGCTACGAGATCCTGTACAGCCTCGCAGGGAAGAAATATATGCTTGCCACGTATCAAAAGGCGAGTTTGTAGGAAATATTACTCCTGGTTTAATGAGAATTATTGGTGGTGAATTAAGCCAGTCACTTAAAATGCCACTCCATACCAGTTTGATTCACCGCGAAACATTGTTGGAATGTATCTGTGATACTGACAGTATTCATGCATTAAATATTAAGCTAGCTTCTTTAGGTAATAGGAGTAGCTTGAATACGATGCTGATTATGAGGTTTGACTCATGGTTGTGTGGTGAATTTGGGGTAAATACAGTCAATCCTTTATATTGGCTTCTTGATCGTGTATCAGAACGTTGCATATATGAAAAAAAGAAACTAATTGTGTATGGTGTTAGAGGTGATCTGGCTGAGTCAGCAATTTCGTATCTGAAAACGTCAAAAGGAATAGATTCGCTGATTCTTGTTGATAATGCTCTTAGGGGAAGTTGTCTTCCGATAGGCGATATATATGGCCATGATGATATTTCCTCTACAAAAGACATGATTGTACTCATTTGTGCAGCTATTTCTGGACCAGAAATTATGGAAAAATGTGTATCACTAGATAAAAGTGTGAAACTCTTACCTCTCTATGATCCTTTCTTCCCTGCTTGGGGTTCATTTAAATGAGCAGAACAATATGGGTAACTGGTGCCTCTGGTTATATTGGTAGGTATCTAGTTGATGCTTTTTCTAACAGTAAAGGCTTTCATGTTATACCGATCGGTGGTCGCTCCAGCCAACTTAATTGGTCCGGGGACTTAACATCTAATAGTTTTGTATGTCAATTAATTACAAGCAATGGTATCCCAGACATTATTATACATTGTGCAGGGAATAAGAATGTTAAGTGGTTAGAGTCAAATAAAAAACAGGCGCGAACAGATAATGCTGAAATGGTAGTGAATCTTTGTCGTTTAGTTCCTTTTGCTCATTTTATATTCATTAGCACTGATCATGTTTTTGATGGAGTACAAGGGTTTTACAGAGAGAGTCACCGACCAAATCCTAATACTATATATGGAAAAAGTAAGTATTTAGCAGAGCGATATCTGAGGCTATATAGTAAAAAGGCAACCATAGTTAGAACGTCAGCGGTATTTGACCGATATGCAGCATTTCCTGCGATGTTATTAAGTGCTTGGTCTGACAACAAAGTTGTAAGCTGTTTTAGTGACGTGTTTTATAGTCCGTTATATCTTCCATGTTTTTATGATGGACTTGCTGCCATCATAGACAAAGTTCATTTAGGTACTGTGCATCTTGGTGGTGAACGATGTTCGAGAGTAGAATTTGCCCAGAAACTAGCTAATGTTGCAGGTGTTTCACCTTCTTTAGTTGACGTTTCATGTAGTCTTTCATCGAATGATATTTACGATCTTTCTCTAGATTCGACAGCCTCATGGAATTTATTGGGTATGACAACGCCGCAACTTAGCCGTTCGCTTCTTGATATGTGGAGTATAGGATGAAGATCATTGAGTCATATATGAATCGTATAGATGCAAGGGGTGAGGTTACTGGTATATTTAGAGAATTTCCTCTTGCTGAAATAAATATGATTATAACCTTAGCTGGCCATGCAAGGGGTAATCATTACCACAAGAGTACAAACGAATTTTTTATTGTATTGTCAGGTCGATTACACTTAAAAGTAACTACACTGAAAAATGAGATTTTGTTTGATGGAGAGTTATCTGAAGGAGCAAAGTTCATTATTGAAAAAAATGAAATACATACTATAACTGCAATTAGTGATGTGGTTTGGATTAATGGTTTGGATATGAAGTTTTCTGATAGCAATCCAGATTTTCATATCATTTGATGTCATCAAATTAACTATAAATGATGAAGGTGAACATAATGCGTGTACTTTTCCTTAATATGCCTTGGTATAAGCTTCCTGAAGATGGTCGTGAAGGCTGGCGTGGTGTAAGAGCTGGTTCACGCTGGCCACACACTTTTACTGTTGATAATGCCTGCGAAAAAGATGGCGTTCTTCCTGGTCTGCTCGGCGGTTATCTGCCATTTCCATTCTGGTTGGCAACGGCTGGTGCACTTGCAAAGCAGAGAGGTTTTGAAGCATATGTCAGGGATTCGATTGCTCTGGGTGAGACTTATGATAATTTCTATGATTTTGTGAATTCATATAATGCTGATGTGATCGTTATCGAAACGGCCTCTGCTACACTGAAGCATGATATTGCGATAGCAAATAAAATTAAAAACTCACATCCATTGTGTATTATCGTATTCACCGGATTACATATTGAATTAGAGGATAAGTCATTTCTAGAACGTACACCAATTATTGACTATATTGCGTATGGCGAATATGAAGCCAGTGTGATGAAGCTGCTTGAGGTTATCCGTGATGGTGTTAGCGACCGTCTCCTGAGTGAGATACCAGGTATTCTTTTCAGAAGTGAGCTGCTTGGTGTTGTTAAAACTGAGTTTGGTGAATTGGTAGGTCTTGATTCATTGCCGTGGGCAGAGAGAGAAGATGGATTACCTGCACTAAACTATTTTGATGGTGTATGTGGGTTGCCCCGCCCACAATTACAACTCATGTCGACGCGTGGTTGCCCTTACGGATGTATATTTTGTGTTTGGCCACAAATGTTCTATAAAAGCGGGAAGTATCGTAAGCGTACTCCACAAGATGTTGTCGGTGAAATTAAGGCAAATCTGCAAAAAATTCCGTACAAGAGCTTCTATATTGATGATGATACCTTCAATATGAGTAAAGCGAGTGTAATTGCTTTGGCTAAAGCGATCACTGAAGCTGGGTTAAATACAATTCCATGGGCGACCATGGGGCGCGCGGATAGAATTGATGATGAACAATTAGATGCACTCGTAGATGCTGGGCTTTATAGTATCAAGTACGGTGTTGAATCTGCTGAGCAATCAATTCTGGATGCCTCAGAAAAATATATAGATATCAATAAAGTTATTAGCGGTATTCAAAAGACTGCAGATCGTGGTATCAAAGTCCATTTGACGTTTACCTTTGGTTTACCTGGTGACACGATAGAGACTATTGAGAAAACAATTGATCTCGCATGTGAACTTCCTTGTGACACTGTACAGTTCTCCATTGCGACACCTTACCCTGGTACTCGTATGTACGAAATGTATAAAGAGGCTGGATGGTTGCAGAGTGAAAATTGGGAGGATTATGTCGGATCTACAAAAGCTGTATCTAGAACAGAAAATTTTACAGGTGAACAGCTAGAGTTTTATATAAGTGAAGCCTATCGTAGATTTAACATATCAAAGCAGAATAAAATATTTAGTAAGTGTGCATATGGAAAAAAATTAAATAATGAACTCCTTTCTAGAAACATTAGCAAGGATTCAGACATTATTGTTCTACAATGTGCAAACATATATTTCACCAAGCATTTAATTAAAGAGCTAAATAGCTCTGGTTGGAATGTAAAAGTATTTACGCATGAGCGTTTCATGGAGGATTTGTTGGAAGTGATGAATGGTGAACATATCTCAGTTTTCAATAATGTAAAACATTTTGACTTTGAGAAACTTCATGCTTCTTTTTGTCGCTTGTTGAGCGACAGCACAATGATTATTGCCCCTTGCTCTAACTCTGATGGGGTTGGTTATGATGAGGTCCGTAAAATAATGGCGCTTGGCTCATTGCCATCTATTATGTTTAGCATTGATGGGAATGTAATTTGATATGAGCATAATATTGGTAATAGGCGCATTCAATATTGAGTATATACATAGTAGTTGTAGGGCTCCTTTTAAAGATATATTAGGCGATTCTTGCATTACTCTTAATGCATTGCCTCTTTCTTACTACTTAGGCCGTTATGAATTAGAAAAATACATTATAGATATTGTTGTGAATGGCAAAATAAGCCATGTGTATGTTTATCATGATTGGATAAAAGATATCTTTTCTGAATCATTTTGGATTCAACTTAAAAATAGAGTGGCTGTATCTGCCTTTTACCCTGATGATGAGCCTGGCATATGGATGAATCTTAATATAAGCAACTACGATCATCACTACACTAACATTTATACTCATTCAGCTAAGGCTTATCAGTTTAGAATCAACAAGGGATATGAAAACATTTATTATATGCCATGGGGATTTAATGAGAAATTTATATCACCGCCAAATCCTGATTGCGGTCACGACATTGTCTTTGTTGGAAAAAATAAGTTATCAAAAGAGAGTGGGACTAACTGTGAGGATGGTCTTCTAAGGGATGAGTTGTTGTGTATTTGTGCTGAATTGGCAAAAGTAGAGAATCTTGATTTCGCAATATATGGCTATGGATGGACTGAACATCCTATATTAGGGATGTTCTCTCGTGGCCCATTAAACCTAGATGAATTCAGTAGTGTATATGGTAATGCAAAGGTTGTTTTTAATCCAGGATGGGCTCCTGAGAGTATAGAGCCTCAGGTTAAGCTGCGCCATTTTGAGGTATTTGGAACAGGTGGTAGGCAACTGACGAATTATAATCCAGAACTATACCAATGTCTTGGGGAACAGAGTACTGTTATTTATTTTAATAATAAACATGATTTTTTGGAAAAACTATTATATCTTCTCCAGAAGAATAATTATAAATATGAGATTAAAGAAAATAAACTTTTGGAACACACTGTACAAAATCGACTACACCAGTTTCTTGTAAATATTGGCTTTCAGACTAATGATGCCATAAATATAGATAGAGTTTATAATTTATGTGTTCAATCTGATTGGTCGTTTAAGATTTTGTTAGAAAATATTAAGAACTTTTTTGATAAAAATCCTGCGGTTGATTTTGTAACAGTTAATTCAATGGTAGACTCAGCCACCGTATGTATAGATAGTGGGCTTATATGCGCGACTGCTAAACCTGACAAGATAAATAATTTTGGTGTGTTATTTGATTTTTCCGAATTTCAGGATAATCCACTTCATTATTCTGATGGAAATGGAGAATTGGCCTGTGAGTTTGTAAGTAATTATGGTGATTTTCCCAGTGGTTTATTAGGTGATGTTTCTATGCCACTACATCGATATATGTTCACTGACAAAAACAATAATTCATATTTTATTGATGGCCTAGTTTTTCCTCGAGGCATAAATTATGATTATTTCATGATTTCATCATCGGCAGATATAATGAATGATTGTTCTATACATTATCCTATTGAATATAAGATAAAAAAAAATGGAGTGTTTGTAAATAAACCTATGCAAATACGGAGAAGGCTATTTGATAACTTAAGAGGCTTGTCTAAGTTAAATAAAGGAGAAAAAGTTGCAATATATGGAGTTGGTGGTGACTTAGGTCGTTCTTTGTTAAACTTCTCATCTATCTATCTGCCCAACGTGGTGATTTATCCTATTGATAACAGGTTGGCAGGAAGATATGTTGGTGAGCATTATATCTACGATAACTCTATTATTGATATGGCTTCTGTGAAAATTGTGTGTATAGCTGCAGAATCATCTGGTCATTTAATATATGAACAGTACTTTAAAATTAGGGCGGATATCAGCGTAATTCGTATGTATATGCCAGGAGAGCAGATACAATTTGATGTTCTTCATGTAATAAATAAGTATGGCAAAAATGATGCCACCCTACCTATAATTTCATCTTCGTAATATATTCTATCTTTGTGATTTTATCGTTAAAATACTTTACTGAATTACATGATATTAATGATTTATGTTAATGATATCTAGCCTTTACCTTTATTAATTGTGGAGATAAATTTTATGCACCCTAAAGTTGTAAATGCATACAATGAATTAGGATATAAAGTCCACATTGGAAATAATATGAGTTTTTCTGCTAAGATCATAGACGCTGAAGGTAATGTGTTGGATGTTGGTGGGGGGATGTGTGTAGAAGATATTTCATTTTGGGTTTTTTTAAAGAGTATCTGGACCCCCAGTAGTATGTATATTATTGGTAATGCGTTTGGTTATAGTGCTCTTAATATGGCTGCAATATTTGATGAGTCTGTTATAGATGTAATTGATGCTGAAATTGAGGGCGCTGAGAATGAAATAGGGTCTTTAATTACCAAGGCAATTGCTGATAAGCATTTCAATAAATTGAGTTTATTTAAAGGGTTCTCTCCTGAAGATATTCCTCATTGTCGCAGAGATTTAGAACAAAGATATGATTGTTGTATCGTTGATGGACTTCACAATCCAGAGCAGTTAAAGAAGGACTTTATAGGGATAAAAAAATTTCTTAATGAATCTTCGTTAGTCTATTTTCATGATGCAGGGACTTTTGATCTGTATTCTGCGGTTGAAGAATTAGCGAGTGATTTTTATTGTGAAGGGTGGAAATTTTATCGCTTGGATTTTGTTCCATTTGGCGTGGCGATATTATGCCGTGGTTTGGATATCTTGGACTCATGGCTTAGTAGTTTACTTTCACCTATATTGGAATGGCGGGCTGTACCAGCTGTTGATAATGCATTGGGTATTATAGGAAAGAGAGAGGCAATAATATATGGAGGAAATCTTTACAATCCAACGGCTAAAGAAACCATATTCTGTTCTGACTCATCAATTAATCTCTTTCGTTTGTCTCTTCTGCATTGTAAAAGTAAAAGACTATTCATTTATGGTGCCCGTGGTGTTTTGGCTGGAAAAATCATAGATTTTTTGCATGCTAATGCCATGAATTATGGTAATTATGATATTGTTTTCGTCGATAAGGCTATATCTGGTTGTAAAATAAAAGATAAGTGGGACGTAATACACCCGGATGTTTTGTGTGAAATGAATGAAGTTGATGTTCTAATTGCTGCGGAATTTTCTGGTGCCGATATACAAAAGAGTCTTATTGGTAAAATGAAATCTCTTAATTTATATCCATTGCATGATGTTCACTCTCCTGCGTGGGAGTTAATCAGAAATGCTTACCTATTAAGTATCTAATGTTTTTATTGTATTTCGCTCTATGGAGGTTGTTACATGATATATGAGCCTGCACCAAGCTTACATTCTCATTATGAGGTTAATAAAATAATTGAAATATGTCGTAATTTAAGTGAAAATAGTACTGTTGTTGAGGTTGGTACATTTTTGGGAGGGACTGCCAATCTAATTTATAATAACGTGCATGGCTCTACAAAAATATACTCAATTGATATAAATCAAGATGTTATGGAAACAAAAAGTAAACTTCATGGTAAGAATATTTGCTTTTTAAACGGCACATCTGCTTCTATAGCGTCTGGATGGGATGTTCCAATAGATTTTTTGCTTATAGATGGTGGTCACAGACTGATCGATACGTTGAGTGATTTTAATGCTTGGTCTGCAAGTCTCAATGATAAAACAATTATTGCATTTCATGACTACGATGAAACTATCGCGGGAGGCGTGTATTATATTGGTGTCAAAACTGTCGTGGATACAGTTTTGCGTAAAGGAATGCTCTACAATATAGAGCATAATACATCCCTGCTTACAGGTGTTGTAAATGTTGAACTAATGAGTCCAATAAGTCTTGATGATTTACTTGAAACGATATCTATAAACATGGTGAATATAAACTCAGCAATGGAGTATCTCTCTGATAGGCTACGGGGTTGGTTTATTAATGGTTGTCAAGAGAGGTCTTCAGTTTTATTCGAGGGGGCACCTGAATTATACTTCCCATTTAATTCTATGAATGTGCGTAAACATCCTATCTGTAATAAGTTTAATCAGCTTATTTTTACTTACATGTTTCATGAGTGGATTAAAAACCATACGAATGATGCAATAGAGATATCAGGGCGTTCAGATATTGGGCTTTATCTAGAAATGATGCTGTGGTTAGATGCCGAAAGGCGGTTGACTTATCCTAATGAATGTTCTTTTAGTGATATATTTGGCGAGAGCTTTTATCCAAAATCACTCCAGCCTTATAAATTTACCTCTATTGAGGAGCTCGGTAGATTCATAACTTTAGAGCAGGTAAGATTAAACATGCTCAGTAGAATCACAAATCCTATTTTTGATAAAATAATAAATCATTGGTAAACGGTCATAGCTTGATTTCTTTTTTACTTCGAAAGTGGTGATATCGTTAACATTGTACAGCGCTAGTTATTACTTGACACCGGCCTCAATCCGGTGTCTTGCTTATACTACCTTTAGTGGTATGTGCTTTCTTCGATATTAATTTCAGACCCTTCTTGATATGTTTTAGGGGGGGCTCCATCATCCTGCTTTGATGTGGTCGTTGTGCGTTGTTTCGGCGTTGTTAATGGGATGGT
>NZ_JBHFMW010000039.1:0-20079 GCF_041929505.1 Aeromonas sp. MdU4
TTGGCAACAGAAGCCAACATGAAGCCATTTATGGCTATGGTGATTTGCACTGCCGTCTCATCATCAGAAGTTGGCAACAGAAGCCAACATGAAGCCATTTATGGCTATGGTGATTTGCACTGCCGTCTCATCATCAGAAGTTGGCAACAGGAGCCAACATAAAGCCATTTATGGCTATGGTGATTTGCACTGCCGTCTCATCATCAGAAGCAGGCAACAGGAGATAACATGAAGCAATTTATGGAGATAGCGGGCCGCCGGATGGCCTACCTGGACGAAGGACAAGGGCCGGTGCTGCTGTTTGGGCATAGCTACCTGTGGGACAGCGCCATGTGGGCGCCGCAAATCGAGGCGCTCAAAGGCAGCTATCGCTGCATCGTGCCCGAGCTGTGGGGCCACGGTGATTCCGACGCGCTTCCGGAAGGTGGCTGCACGCTGGCGACGCTGGCGCGCGATCATCTGGCGCTGCTCGATGCCCTCGGCATTAAAGAGTTTGTGTTGGTGGGTCTCTCCATTGGCGGCATGTGGGGTGTGGAGCTGGCGCGCATGGCGCCCGAGCGCCTCAAGGGGTTGGTGCTGATGGCCAGCTTTGTTGGCCTCGAGCCGCAGATCACCTGCGAGCGCTATCTCGGTATGCTCGCTGCGATTGAACAGCTTGGTACCATTCCGGCTCCCATCGTTGAACAGGTGGCTCCGATCTTTTTTGCCAATCAGCCTGATCACGCGCTGATGAGTGACTTCAAGGCGCGCCTTGCTGCCTGGCCCAGCGAGAAGATCGCCGCCATGGTGGCGGTCGGGCGCAGTTTTGTCACCCGCGAGGATCGCATCGAGTGGCTGGAAGAGATGACTGTGCCTGCACTGGTGCTGACCGGTTGTGAGGACAAGGCCCGTCCGGTGCTGGAAGGCTATCTGATGGCCGAGGTGCTGGGTTGCCCGTTCCGGGAGATCCCGGCGGCAGGTCATATCTCGTCGCTGGAAAACCCCGCCTTCGTCAATCAGGCGCTGGCTGAGTTTCTGGCCGCGCTGTAAGCCAGACGCAAGTTATAAACAAGGGAGCCAGTGGCTCCCTTGTTGCGTTTGGTGAGTAGGCCGGAACCTGTCGGCACAGCCTGTCTGCTGACAGGACGTTACCAGATATAGCCCAGGCCAAAGCCCGCATAGAGCTCGCCGTTATGCTGGACGATGGGACTGTTTTTGATGTCCCGATCATACCATTCGTAGTTCATGGCAAACATGCCAATCCAGTTGGGATTGAAGCGGTAGCTGGTGATGAGAGCCGCCATCGGCGAGAGGGTTGCCCCCGTATCCCATGCTGGACGTTGTGAGGTCGCCTCGCTCTCTGATATGCCGCCGAAGTAGTAGTTGGCCATCTTGTCGCTGCGCAGCATGGCGCCCATGCCCGGCATGATCAGCAGATTGTCGCGCAGGATGGGGAAATCGGCCCACAGCAACAGCTCCTGGCCATTGCTACGGCCGGTGATATCGCTGTTGGCGCGGATGGTCAGCAGTGCATAAGGGGTGATGATGTTGCCGCCTATTCCACCCTCGAGTTGCCATTTGCGCTTGTCCATGCCGGTAAAGGCCGAAGAATCCTCGGGATCCAGATTGCCAAAACGCACCCGGCCATAGCCGTACAGGGCGACGTTCTCATCCTTGTGGAAGTAGTAGCGGGCGCGATCGCCGAGAAACATGAACTGCTGGCCGAAGTAGATAAAGCCCGGAATGGCGTAGAGGGCGTTATCCTGTGCCTCGTAGCGGGCCTGTCCTCCGATGAACGCGGCCCCGGCCACCAATCCTTGTGGTACCGGGCTGGTGGGGCTGTCGCTGGTGAGCAGATCCATGGAGCCGAGGTCGAAGTCGGCCCGAGCAGGGAGGGCGGAGGCGAGGAGCAGGGCGGTCAGCCCTGCCAATCTTAATGGACGAGAAAAGGTCATGGACGCTCCATTGTCACGATGGGATGGAAAAATAGCTACTTGGTGCTGGCTGATATCTCTTCGCGTTTGGGCCAGGCATTGATCACCGCCTTGACCAGGGTGGCGAGGGGGATGGCGAAGAAGACCCCCCAGAATCCCCAGAGTCCCCCAAAGACCAGCACGGCGATGATGATGGCCACCGGATGGAGGTTGACAGCCTCAGAGAAGAGTACCGGAACCAGCAGGTTGCCGTCGAGGGCCTGAATGACCAGATAGGCCACCATCAGCCAGGCGAACTCGGGCGTCAAGCCCCACTGGAACAGCGCGACCATGGTGACCGGAACTGTTACTACGGCGGCGCCGATATAGGGGATCAGCACCGAGAAGCCGACAGCTACGGCCAGCAGCACCGAGTAGCGCAACCCCATCAGGGCAAAGGGAACATAGGTGGCGATGCCGACGATGAGGATCTCGATCACCTTGCCGCGGATATAGTTGATTATCTGGTTGTTCATCTCCCTCCAGACCCGGTTGACCAGGGTGCGGTTGCGTGGCAGGAAGCGGCGCAGGCTGCCCATCAGAACCCGCTTGTCCTTGAGCATGAAGAAGACCATCAGCGGCACCAGAATCAGGTAGATCATGATGGCAACCACGTTCACCAGCGAGCTGAGGGAGACGCTCACCAGATGCTCGCCACCACTGAGGATGCGCTGGCGGATATTGTCGATGACCGTCTCCACCAGACTGACATCAATCAACTCGGGGTAACGGTCGGGCAGGGTGCGGACATAATCCTGGGCGTGGGTCAGCATGGCTGGCGCCTCTTTGGCCAGATTGATCCCCTGACTGACCAGCGTCGGGATGAGACCGAGGAGGGCGGCGACTGCCACCGTAATAAAGAGCAGCAGGATGACGCTGGTGGCCAGGGTGCGCGATAGCCCCGCCTTTTGCAGCCGGACGACTGGCCACTCCAGCAGATAGGCCATCACCAGCGCTACCAGCAGGGGAGCCAGCAGATCGCCAAACAGCCAGATGATGGCAAAGCAGAAGACCAGCAACAGGAAGAGGGTAACGGCATCGGGGTCGGAGAACCGGGTCTGATACCAGTGCTTCAAGACTTCTAACATGACTGCGTCCTTACACAACAGGGGCTTAAGATGACTGTGTCGCCCCGACAACCAGCTGCAAAGAGAGGGTATTGTCCGGCTCCGGGGTGAGAATGACCCGGTGGCCGAGACGTTGCAGGTAGACCGGAATATCCTGCCGGGAGCCCGCATCGGCCAACCTGATGGTCACGATTTGGCCCGCTTTGGCGTCCCGCAACCAGAGCTTGAGCCGGAGCAACGGCTCGGGACAGCGCCAGGGGGTCAGGTCGAGAACTTCCATGGGGACTCCATCAGGCAGGTGGCCGCTATTATGGCCGTGATGAGACCGTGAAACAACGCTTGTAGCCCTTGATGGGCACGGGTATTCTGCCGGAGCCCTTTCTGATGGAGATAGAGATAACGTGGCACGCTTTTCCCCCCTGATGGCATCACTTCCCCTGTTGGCTTCCCTGATGGGCGCCACGTTTAATGCCCAGGCGAACAACCAGCTTCCCGATATTGGTACTGCCGGGGTGGCGGCTCTGCCCATCGAGCAGGAGGTGCGTTATGGTAACGCCTTTATGCGCTTTGCCCGAGCGGGTTTGCCGATCATCGATGATCCTGTGTTGAGCCAGTATATCGACGACTTGGGGCAGCGTTTGCTGACCAATGCCGATGGGGTGCGCTTCCCGTTTAGCTTCTTCCTCATCAATGATCCCAGCATCAACGCGGCCGCTTTTCTCGGGGGGCGGGTCAAGGTGCACACCGGCCTGTTTCTCTATGCCGACAGCGAGAGCGAGCTGGCTTCGGTACTGGCCCACGAAATCACCCACGTGACCCAGCGTCACATCGCCCGCTACATGGAAGCGCAGGCGAGCAGTTCGGCGGTGACTCTGGCTGGTCTGGTGGGATCCATCGCGCTGGCGGTGATCAACCCGACCGCCGGTATCGCCGCGCTGCAGACTACGCTGGGCCTCTCCATGCAGTCCGCCATCAACTACACCCGCGACAACGAATATGAAGCGGACCGTATCGGTATGAAGACCCTCTACGATGCCGGTTTCGATCCCATGGGGATGGCCAACTTCTTCCAGAAACTGGCTGCCGAATATCGTTACGCCAGCAAGCCGCCCGAGATGCTGCTGACTCACCCGCTGCCGGAGACCCGGATCAGCGAGGCCCGGGCCCGGGCGAGCAACTATGGTCGCCGTGACTTGCCGCCCAGCCTCGACTTCTGGCTGGCCAAGGTGCGCATTCAGGTGCGTTTTGGCACCGATACCCCGCAAGGGTTGCTCAGCTACTTCGATACCCGGATCCAGAAGGGGGATTACCCGCTCAAGGATGCGGCCATCTATGGCAAGGCGCTGGCGCTGATCCAGCTCAAGCGTACCGACGAGGCAGATGAGCTGATGAAGGAGCTGGTTGCCCGTCATCCGGAAGATCTCTTTATCGTCGATGCCCAGACCGATATCGATCTGGCCAAGGGGCGCAGTGCGCAGGCCATCGCCCGGCTCGAGAAGTTCCGCAGCCGGATGCCGGATAACGAAGTGGTGGTGATCAATCTGGGCAACGCCTACCTTGAGAGCGGTGATTACAAGAAGTCCATCGCCATCCTCGATCCCTATGCCCGCGAGCATGAGGAGAACAATCTGGCCTGGAACCTGCTCTCCGACGCCTATCGCAAGGCGGGCAGGATGACCGAGCTGCATATGGCGCGGGCCGAGATCCTCTCCCTGCGCGGTGACTATCAGGCGGCCATCGACGAATTGATTGTGGCGCGCGGCACAACCAGCGACCGGATGACTCTGGCTCGACTGGAGGCTCGTATCACCGAGCTGGAGCGGGCCAAGAAGGATCTCGATAGCCTCAAGGGCTAACTAAACCAATAAGACAAGAGCACACCACGGTGTGCCCTTGTTGTTTATGGTGAAGCAGAACAGCGGCCCAAGAAGATCAACGCGCGTTATTAGGGCGCTCAGTTGTTCTGGTGTCTGATGGATGCCTTGAGGGCATCGATCTGCGATTGACCCAGTTCACCGACCAGCGTCTGTTTGAGTTGGCCCTCACTGTCGAGCAGATGGCTGGTAGGCAGGGCATCTGGGCGAGGGAAGGGGAGGCTGGCCTTTGCATTGGCGATCAGCAGTGGCACACGGATTTGGTACTGCTTAGCCAGCTTGCTCAGCGCTGCCGGGGTGGTCGGATCGTAGTTGATGGCCACGACGGCGATCTCGCCCTCAGCGGCCAGCGCATTGAGGCGCGGCATCTCCCGCAAGCAGGGAGTGCACCAGGGGGCGAAGTAGTTGACCAGCAGCGGTTTGCCGGCAAAGTGGTCAAGGGCCACCGTTTGTCCCGTCGCATCGGTAAATTCGGGGGCCGGGCTGCAAGCACCGAGCTGGGCAGCCACAATCAGCCAACAAATTCGTTTCAATTCCTTTCCACTGCCGCTTACCCTGACCATCACTTTCCCCTACAATAGCGCCGTTTCTTGTCCCATCTTGCGATTAATCAGGGAGTTACCATGAGCGAGACCCAAATCTATCACAATCCGCGCTGCTCCAAGAGTCGCGAAACCCTGGCCCTGCTGGAACAGCACGGGATCGCCCCTGATGTGGTGCTCTATCTGGAGCAGGCCCCGAGCGAGGAGGAGATCCGCAAGCTGCTGACCCTGCTCGGCTTTAGCGACCCGCGCCAGCTGATGCGCACCAAGGAAGATCTCTATAAGGAGTTGGGCCTTGGCGAGGTGAACGGCGACGCTCTGATCCGTGCCATGCATGAGCATCCCAAACTGATCGAGCGCCCCATCGTCATCAAGAATGGTCAGGCCCGCATTGGCCGTCCGCCGGAGCTGGTGCTGGAGCTCCTCAAGTGAGCACCCGCTTCGCCCGCCTGCTGACTCTGGCCGGTTTCTTCGGATTACTGGGCTGGGTCATCCTTTGGCATCTGTGGTTGTCACCCCACCCGGATCTCAACCCCTGGCTATTGCCGGTGATCTGGACAGTGCCGTTGCTCTTTCCGCTCAAAGGTATTGTGCAGGGCAACCCCTACACCCACGCTTGGGGCAACTTCGTGTTGATGCCCTATTTCCTCCACGCCCTCACCCTGATCACCACGGATGAGGGGGAGCGGTGGCTGGCGGTGGTGGAGTTGTTGTTCACCACTCTCGCCTTTGTCGGCACCATTTACTACGCCCGCCTGCGTGGTCGCGAACTTGGCCTCAGCATTCGCAAGAAGAAAGATGAAGCCAACTGATGGCGAACGCCCCGCAAGGGGCGTTTTTTATAGGTAAGCAGGTCTATCCGCAGGGATTACTCCGCCTCTTGTCCTGCGCGAAAAAGGGTTAGTTGCTGCTGGCTAAAGTCCATCAGCTCGGGATAGAAGCACAGAAAACCAGCCTCGCACTTCTGCCACTGCGACTCATCGAGGGTCAGCAGCGCATCACCCAGCGGCACAGGGCGGCGCAGCCTGCGGCCAATCCCGTTAAGGGCTTGCCCCAGCCCCTCCCTGTAGCGGTAGGAGGCGATCCAGTTCTGCTCTGCCATCCGCGTGAGGGGCAGTGGCAGCCCGTCTGGCAGGCGTGAGTGATCCGCCAATAGCTGGTCATAACTGTGTTGCAGGAAGCGGGGCAGGGGTTCGGTACTGAACTGCCCCCAGTGCTGGCTCAGCCAGTGGTCGTAGATCATATCCACCACAATGCCGCCAAAGCGGCGCCAGGGGGGCTCGAAGCTGGCAACGGCCGCCTTGTGCTCCGGGTGGCGGTCGGTGAACGCGTCGATCTTGCGGTGCAGCCAGATCCCCTCATCGAAGTGAGCCGTCAGGCCTGTCGGGAGCGGCCCTTTGATAAAATCCCCCAGCAGGTTGCCGGTGAGGGAGCTGTGGGTATGGGCTGCCAGATGAAGGTGCGCCAGAAAGTTCATGGAAAAATCGTTCAGCAGACAGAAACTGTTGCTGAGCCTAGCGGATCCACTCTCCCTTGCCTATGCCGATCGTGGCAAACTGGGCTGCAGGAACCTGCGTTTACCGAGGTAGATGGCAGGTAAATCGCGATGTCTCTCTATCCCCCACAGGGGATAGCTTGCAAGGAGTAGCCATGATGTTGACCCTGATCGAAGGCGCCGAACTCTTCAGTCCCACTCACCTTGGCCAGCAGGATCTGCTGGTGGCCGATGGTCGTATCGCCTGGATGGGCAAGGGGCTGACGGTCCCTGCAGATTGGCCCCTGCACCGTGTTGATGGCCGTGGCCGTTATCTGGTACCCGGCTTGGTGGATCCGCTGGCCCATATCACCGGGGGCGGTGGTGAGGGGGGCTTTGCTTTTCGCACCCCCGAGCTTGCGGCGAGTGAGGCCCTCAAGGCGGGGGTCACCACGCTGGTTGCTGCGCTCGGCACCGACAGCCTGACCCGCACGCCGGCTCAGGTGCTTGGCAAGGTGCGCGAATTTCGCGCGGCTGGGGTGAGCGCGTTTATGTATAGCGGCTCCTACCATCTGCCGGTCAAGACCCTGACCGGCACGCTAGAGTCTGACATCATCCTCATTCCCGAAGTGCTGGGGGTGGGAGAGGTGGCGATCAGCGATCACAGATCCAGTGCACCGACCCATGACGAGCTGGCCCGCTTGGTGAGCGAGGCTCGGGTAGCCGGCTTGCTTTCAGGCAAGAGCGGAGTCAGCTTCTTTCATCTGGGAGATGGCAAGGGGGCCTTGGCTCCCCTGCGGGCTCTGCGCGATAAGACCGACATCCCGCTGCGCCAGCTCTATCCCACCCATTGCAACCGCAATCCCTGGCTCTTTGCCGAGGCGATCGAGTGGGGCAAGGCGGGTGGCTGGGTTGATCTCACCACCTCCAGCTTCCCCGATCTGGTTGAAGAGGGGGAGCGACTTGCAGCTGACGGGCTGGTCGAGTTGCTGGCTGCGGGTGTGCCTGCCGAGCGCATCACCTTCAGCTCCGATGCCAATGCCAGCCTGCCGCGCTTTGACAGTGAAGGGCGCCTTATCGAGATGCGTTGTGGCCAGATTGCCAGCCTGTGGCAAGAGTGCACACGAGCCTGCGAGATCGGGGTCTCGCTGGAAGTCGCACTGGCTGCAGTGACGGCCAATCCGGCGCAGGCGTTGGGGTTGGGCGGCAAGGGGCGACTCGCCGTTGGGCAGGATGCGGATCTGCTGCTGGTACACTCTCAGTCGTTCGCTATCGAACGGGTCATGAGTGCAGGCCAGTGGCGCGAATAATGCCGCAGAGAGTGCCGTAGACTGTGCGAGCGCATGGTTGATGCAACCAGCAAAAGCCCGACAACAAGGTCGGGCTTTTTCGTGACGGCCGGTTGCAACGGTGGTCTAGATCGCCAAAAAGCCGAGGATCAGGATGGGACCGAGCAGGCTCAGGATAAAGCCGGAGACAATTGCCACCGGTACTACCTGAATGCCACCCGATTTCTGGATGACCGGCAGGGTGAAGTCGAGCGCGGTGGCACCGCCGTAACCGATCGCTGCCGAGGGGTGGCGACGCATCAAGACCGGGATGAGCAGGATGGCGATAAGTTCACGCCCCAGATCGTTGATAAAGGCGGCCGAGCCCAGCACCGGTCCCAGCTTGTCGGCCACCAGAATGCCCGACAGGGAATACCAGCCGAAGCTGGAGCTCAGGGCCAGCCCGTGGCTCAGTGGCATGTCCAGCAACTGGGCCGCCAGCAGGCTGCCGATCCAGCTGCTGATGATGACGGTAAAGGCGATTTTCATCCCCCAGGGATTAAGCAGGATCTGGCGCAGCCGCATGCCGGAGTTGCGCATCTGCACCCCGATAAGAAACAGCAGCAGCATCAGCGCCCACTCACTCAATTTGTCGATGGGCAGGGTGCGCAGATCCACCAGCAGTCCCAGCACCACACCGCCCAGCACCACGAAACAGAGCTGAAGGGATTCCCACAGCAGGTGCAGCTTGCTCGGCATCCTGGCATCGTTCGCCTCGTGGGTCGGCGGTGTGCGCTGGTCGAGCCACCAGAGGGCCAGCAGGTTGCAGACCGTGATCGCAGCCAGCATCACGCCTGCCACCTTGAAGATCACCGCCAGATTGCTGCCGAGGTTCTCCACATAGGCGAGTCCCAGCCCCATCAAAAACAGGATGAGGTAGACCATCTTGCCCAGGCTTTGGTTGACCAGCTTGATCAGCCGGGCAGAGGAGAGGGGAACCAGATAGCCGATTGCCAGGGGCAACAGGATCAGCAAAACATTGAGCAACATCGAGGCCTCGATCACAAAAACTGATAAAAATGCCACCTTATCATTACTTATTGGCTCTGTGTCACATATCTCTCGCTTTTATAGACGCGGACGGGCCATTTTTTAGCGGTTTGTTACTTTTTTGCCACGCCCGGATACCCGATCTCTGCTCGCCACAAGTTGCAGTGGCTCAGTAAAATCAAGTTGATCCCGCTATGGCGATTAGATTCCGTGCGCGACAGGTCTGCATAAAGCGATGTTGATGCAACTTTGGGCTATGCCACGCTTTTCTCTTGCCTCCTGTATGATTGGAGTATAAAAAGGCGATATCCAGCACGCCGATGACACGGCTGTTTATGCAAACAAAGTGCTGAAAAATACGCGGTGGGCGAATAAAAATAGAGCAAACCCCCTCAGGAGCCCCGTTCTATATTGTTTTTTCACTATCCGGGTGATATTTTCGCTGAAGGTCGCCATCGGTTAACTTTTTGTTAAATGGACGATGGTGGAGTCACGCCCCTGCGGCGTCTAGGGACAGACAAGGTTGTAATGGATGAGCGACGTTGCCGCACTGGAAGTACGTGATCTGCACAAATATTTTGGCACCCACGAAGTGCTCAAGGGCATCGACATGACCGCCCACAAGGGGGATGTTATCTCCCTGATCGGCTCCTCCGGTTCGGGGAAGTCGACCTTTCTGCGCTGTATCAATCTGCTCGAAACCCCCTCATCCGGCAGCGTGTCGCTCCATGGCGAGCTGATTGCGATGAAAACCAACCGGGCCGGTGAGCGGCAGCCACAAGATATGCGTCAGGTGGAGCGGATCCGCAGCCGGCTGGCCATGGTATTTCAAAGTTTCAATCTCTGGTCACACATGACCATCATGCAGAACATCATCGAAGTACCGATCCAGGTGCTCAAGGTTCCCCGTGCCGAGGCGATTGCCAGAGCCGAGCATCTGCTCAATCGGGTCGGGCTGTGGGAGCGTCGCGACTACTATCCGGGTCACCTCTCCGGTGGGCAGCAGCAGCGGGCCGCCATTGCCCGGGCGCTGGCGGTGGAGCCGGAGGTGATGCTGTTTGACGAACCGACTTCGGCGCTCGATCCCGAGCTGGTGGGAGAGGTGCTTGGCTTGATGCGCGAGCTGGCCGAAGAGGGGCGCACCATGCTGGTGGTGACCCATGAGATGTCGTTTGCCCGCGATGTGTCAAACAAGGTGATGTTTCTTCATCAGGGCCGGGTGGAAGAGGAGGGCAATCCCAAAGAGATTTTCGCCCATCCCAAGTCTGAACGGTTCAAGCAATTTATCTCCTCTATCTACTGATGGGCGGGATATCGAGTTATCCAATCAACTGTTTTATCAAGGAGCGATACATGAACAAGCTGATGCTGGCGACTGCCGTGATGGCTGCCCTCTCTTCCGGCAGCGTGATGGCCAAGGAGTGGAAAGAGGTACGAATTGGGGTTGAGGGTGCTTACCCTCCCTTCTCCTGGACCGAACCCAGTGGCGAGGTGAAGGGGTTTGATATCGACATCGCCAACGCCCTGTGCGAAGAGATGAAGGTGAAGTGTACGCTGATCAAACAGGACTGGGATGGCATCATACCGGCACTGTTGTCGCGCAAGTTTGACGCCATCATCGCCACCATGGATATCACCGAAGAGCGCAAGAAGAAGGTGGACTTCACCCAGAAGTACCAGCATATTCCGGCCCGCTTCGCCGCCAAGAAGGGCACTGACATCAAGCTCGACAAGGCTTTCATGGATGGTAAAACCGTGGCGGTGCAACGTGCGACCTCCATGGATACCTACATCACCGACAATTTCCCGAACGCCACCATCAAACGTTACGGCACTGCCGATGAAGCCTATCTCGATCTGAAATCCGGTCGTGTCGACTATGTGATGGCCGATTCCGCGGCCATCACCGATGGTCTGCTGAAGAAGGAAGGGGGCGATGCCTACGAGTTCGTCGGCCCGAAACTGACCGATCCCAAGTGGTTTGGCGAGGGGGCCGGTATTGCGGTGCGCAAGGCTGACAAGGATCTGAAAGAGAAATTCAACGCCGCCATTCTGGCGCTGCGTGCCAACGGCAAGTACAAGGCGATCAACGACAAGTACTTCGAGTTCGACGTGTACGGCGAGTAAAAACTGGAGCCGTGTACGGTGAGTCATTCGCCACATAGATAGCGAATAACAGGCCGACCGGCTCGCCTTGCCAGTCGTCATCGGGCCCGTTCTCTCCGTGTGGAGCGATGGGCCCTATTAATTGCAATGGAGCTGCATCTGGCCGTGTTGAAAGGATGTGGGTTCTCTTGTTGTTCAGAGGCATCAGCCCACTCGATAAGTTGCAATGGAGCTGCATATGTTTGATTTGAAAGGATACGAAGCCTCGTTGCTGGAGGGTGCCTGGGTCACGCTGGAGGTGGCGCTGGCCTCTTTGCTGCTGGCTCTGCTGCTCGGCATGCTGGGGGCGCTGGCCAAACTGTCGCCCTACCGGTGGGCTCGGGCCATCGCGACTTGCTACACCACCATCATTCGCGGTATTCCCGACCTGGTGCTGATGATGCTGCTCTTCTTTGGCGGCCAGGTGCTGATCAACGGTATCTGCAGTTGGGTCAACGAGGCTTACAACAACTGGTTGCTGGAAAGTAATCCCAATCAGGAGTGGGTATCCTTGCTCCCGGACTATATCGATATCAGCCCCTTTGTGGCCGGGGTGGCGACCATCGGCTTTATCTTCGGCGCCTATATGACCGAGACCTTTCGCGGCGCCATTCTGGCGGTGGACAAGGGGGAGCTGGAGGCGGCTCGGGCCTTTGGCATGCGCGCGAGTCAGCTTTTTGTGCGGATCCTCTTCCCCCAGATGATGCGTCACGCCCTGCCGGGGTTTGGCAACAACTGGCTGGTGCTGCTGAAAACCACCGCGCTGGTCTCCATCATCGGGCTTGATGACATGGTACGCAAAGCCTCCTTGGCGGCGGGCTCAACCCAGCAACCCTTCACCTTCTACATGGCCGTGGCGCTGATCTTTCTGATCTTCACTGCCGTCTCCACCTCGGCGCTCAAGTGGGCCGAGCGTCATTACGCCATCAAGACGAGGTAAGCCATGCCGTACTCAATGCAGTCATCCGTTTACTGTGATCGTCGCGGTGCCAGTGCCGAGCGTCACTACATCACGATGAAGACGAGGTAAGCCATGGATTTCTCAATCATTCTCAAAGAGTGGCCCACCTACTGGGAGGGGCTCTATACCACCGTCTGGCTGGTGGCACTCTCCCTGTTGCTTGGTCTGATGATCGCCGTTCCTCTCGGGATCCTGCGCAATAGCCGCAACTGGCTGATCAAGGGGCCGATCTGGGCCTATATCTACTTCTTTCGCGGCACCCCGCTGCTGGTGCAGCTCTTTATCATCTACTACGGCGCGGCCCAGTGGGAGTGGCTGAAGAACAGTGTCGCCTGGTCGCTCTTCTCCGAGGCCTGGTTCTGTGCCCTGCTGGCATTTACCCTCAACACCGGTGCCTATACCGCCGAGATCGTCCGCGGGGCGGTGCACAATATGCCGCGTGGCCAGATTGAAGCCGCCAACGCCTTTGGCATGACCCGCTGGCAGACCCTGACCAGGATCATTTTGCCCAACTCGTTTCGCCGGGCACTGCCTGCCTACAGCAACGAGGTGATCTTCATGCTGCAAGGTTCGGCGGTGGCGGGCATCATCACCATCGTCGATCTGACCGGTGCTGCGCGGATCATCAACTCCCGCTACTACAGCCCGTTCGAGGCTTTTCTGACGGTGGGTCTGCTCTATATGCTGCTCACCTTTGTTATCGTCTGGCTGTTCAAAAAGTGGGAAGCGCGCTGGCACGCCCACCTGCGCCCGCGCAACGTGTGATGGCAGCTCCCCAGAGATGACCGAAAATGGCTCCGCCTGCTGCAGGCGGGGCCATTTTTCATTCTCTTCATCTGCCCACCCGGTTTGCCAAATGGTGGCGGAGCAGGGAGAATGCAGCACTCCCGAGCGCAGCCAGCCGTTGGCTGCGCGCCTTATTCCCCAGTTCCCGAGGTTTTATGTACCGGATATTGTTTGAGCATCCCGCTTTCCTTGTTATCGACAAGCTGCCCGGCATTGGTATGCATGACGAGAAGGGTGAGGGGGAAGAGGTCAATCCGGGGCTGGTTAATCGCGTGAAGGCCGATACCGGTCTCACCCTCTATCCGGTACACCGGCTCGACAAGATGACCTCCGGGCTGGTGCTGCTGGCCCGCACCACCGAGGCGAACCGAGAACTGAGCATGGCTTTTGCGGCTCGCGAGGTGAGCAAGCAGTATCTGGCGATCTCCGATCGCAAACCGAAGAAGAAGCAGGGCTGGGTGAAAGGGGATATGCAAAAAGGGCGCGGTGGCAGCTGGCTGCTGGCGCGCACTCTCGAGAACCCCGCCATCAGCTGGTTCGATTCGGTGTCGGTGCGTGAGGGGCTGCGGCTCTATCGCATCAAACCGCAGACCGGCAAGACCCACCAGATCCGGGTTGCGCTCAAAAGCATCGGCGCCCCCATTCTCGGGGACGAGCGCTATGGCGGCACGCCAGCCGAGCGCGGTTATCTGCACGCCTGGCGACTGAGTTTTACGCTAGCGGGCGAGCCGTTCGATTTTGTCTGCCCACCCGATGTGGGGAGCGAATTCGTCACCCCCGAGCTGGCGACAGCCATCGCCACCCTTGCGCCCTGACTCTTATGCAACCTGAGCCTGATACCATGATTCATCCAGCAACAGAGCGTGATGCATCCAGTGCCTCTGACGGGAGCACTCCGCGCTGGATCCTGGCCGATTTTGACGACACCCTGGCCCCCGGCGACAGTCATGCCGGTCTGCTGCGCTATATTCTGCGCCGCCGGATCTGGCCGCTGCTGCTGTTGCCGGTGATTGCGTTGGGTGGGGTGATCTATCTGGTTCCCAGCCAGCGGCGCCGCGGCATCTCCCTTATCTGGTGGGCCATCACCTTGGGGCTCTCCCCCTTCGGTTGGCGCAAGTTGGTGCGCGACTATTGCCGCACCAGGCCGGGACTGTTTCGTCAGGCTCGCGATCTGCTGCAAAGTGAGGGGGAGCGCTGCTGGGTTATCTCCGCCAGTCCCTGTGCGTTGGTACGGGCCCAGCTCTATCAACAACTGCCCGGCCAGTTGCCCCACCGGATCATTGGCTCGCAGATGCACTACCGTTTTGGCGGCTTGATGCCGCGCCTCTACTGCCACGGCCAGCACAAGCTGTTGCCGGAGATCTGCGCCCTTGATACCGAGCTGGCGCTTAGCGACAGCCTGCACGATCTGCCGCTGCTGACGCTGGGGGAACAGGCATGGTTGATCAATCCGACGCCCACGCGACTGCAAAATGCCCGAGCCCGCTTACCCCATCTGATGGTCAAAAACTGGCAACTGTAAGCCAAAGCTGACAGCTGTGCGGGTCGTCATGGGTTGATCCGCAAGGCTGCGGCTTGAATGTCACAATCTATTTACATATTTTGCTGGTCAGGCCCATGCAACTATCTGCGGCCTGCCTCTTCTCTTCCTGCTACGCCCTGCCTCTAATGAAACAAGTTGTTAACACTTGCTGCGCCGTTGCGTGCCGCAAGCCGTTTTAACCGAATCAAGAGCAAGGAGCGCCCGATGAATGCCACCTCTTCCGCTACCCACACCATCAACCCTTTGGGCACAGACGGTTTCGAGTTTGTCGAGTACACGGCGCCCGATGCCAAAGGGATTGCCGCCCTCAAGAGCCTGTTTGTCTCGCTCGGGTTTGCCGAGGTCGCCAAGCACAAGCACAAGCAGTGCTGGCTCTACCGGCAGGGGGATATCAACTTCGTGGTCAATGCCGAACCTCACTCCCAGGCGGAGCAGTTTGCCAGCCTGCACGGGCCGAGCGTCTGCGGCATGGCGTTTCGGGTGAGCGATGCGGGCAAGGCCCAGCAGTTCGCCATCGCCAAGGGGGCCAAGCCCTTTGTCGGCAAGATTGGCCCGATGGAGCTCAACATTCCCGCCATCTACGGTATCGGCGAGAGCACTCTCTCCTTTGTCGACCGCTATGGTGACAAGGGCTCCATCTATGAGGTGGACTTTGTCTTCTATCCCGACTGGCAGGCCCGCATGGCCAAGGTGGATGCCGGTCTGATCGAGATCGATCACCTGACTCACAACGTTCATCGCGGCAATATGGATGTCTGGTCCAACTTCTATGAGCGGATCGGCAACTTCCGCGAAATTCGCTACTTCGATATCGAAGGCAAATTGACCGGGCTACACTCCCGCGCCATGACCGCTCCCTGCGGCAAGATCCGCATTCCCATCAACGAGTCGGCGGATGACAAGTCGCAGATTGAGGAGTACCTGCGCCAGTACAAGGGGGAGGGGATCCAGCATATCGCGCTCTCCTCGGCCGATATCTACCAGACCATCCGCACCCTGCGCAGCCGCGGCACCGGCTTTATGCCGACTCCCGATACCTACTACGAGCAGGTGAACAGCCGGGTCGAGGGGCATCAGGAGGATCTGGCTGCCCTCAAAGAGTTGCGTATCCTCATCGACGGCTCCCCCACCCAGGATGGCATTCTGCTGCAGATCTTCACCGATACCGTGATAGGCCCGGTCTTCTTCGAGATCATCCAGCGCAAGGGTAACGAAGGGTTTGGCGAGGGCAATTTCAAGGCGCTGTTTGAATCAATTGAGCTGGACCAGATCCGCCGTGGCGTACTGGATGGTGCAGAGCATGACAAAGGAGATCCAAGCAATGCGTAACTGGATTAACTTCCCCCATCGGGAGGGGACCCACTCCCGTCAGGCTCATGCCGACCTGCCCGAGCAGGCCATCTATGAGCGCGAACTGGGGCGCAGCGGTTTTTTCGGCCCAGCCACCCACATGCACCACAAGCATGCCCCCACTGACTGGAGCAGTTGGGAAGGGCCGCTGCGGCCACGGCTGTTTGACCTCAATGCCCTGCAAGAGGAGGTGAGTTCACTCTCCCCCTGGGTGGCCCCCGATATTCTTAGCAACCCCCACTGCCGCTACCGCATCTGGCGGCTATCCGAGGCGATGCCGTTTTTGGTGCGCAATGCCGATGGCGATGAGCTGCTGTTTATCCACGAGGGGGGCGGCGAGTTCTTCTGCGATTACGGCCACATGACCCTGCGCGATGGTGACTATGTGGTGATCCCCCGCGGCACCATGTGGCGCATCGAACCCACCGCGCCCATGTTCATCCTGATGATCGAGGCGACCAACGACAGCTATCAGCTGCCGGACAAGGGGCTGGTGGGCAATCACGCCATCTTCGACCCGACGGCGCTGGATGTGCCCGCCATCAACGAACGCTTTTTGGCCCAGCAGGATGAGAATCCCTGGTCGCTGCAGGTGAAGCGCCACGATCAGGTGTCGGTCATCACCTGGCCGTTCAACCCGCTGGATGCGCAGGGGTGGCACGGCGACTTGTGCGTGGTGCGCCTCAACTGGCGGGATATCCGCCCGCTGATGAGCCACCGCTACCATCTGCCGCCGTCGGCCCACTCCACCTTTGTGGCGAGCCGCTTCGTGATTTGTACCTTTGTACCGCGCCCCATCGAGAGCGACCCCGGCGCCCTCAAGGTGCCCTTCTATCACAGCAATGACGATTACGACGAGGTGCTCTTTTACCACGCCGGGGATTTCTTCAGCCGGGACAATATCGAGCGGGGCATGGTCACCTTCCATCCCGCCGGTTTTACCCACGGCCCCCATCCCAAGGCGTTTGCGGCGGGGCAGGCCTATGCCAAGAAGTTCACCGACGAGGTGGCGGTCATGCTCGATACCCGCGATGCGCTCCATGTTGGCAGCCTGTGCGAAGGGATCGAGAACCCCCGGTATGTCTCCAGCTGGCAGCGCCCGAACGTGGCTGCCGGCAAATAAGGAATCGCTTATGAAATTGGCAACATTGAACAATGGCAAGCGTGATGGCGCTCTGGTGGTGGTGAGCCGGGATCTGACCCAAGCGGTGCGGGTGAGCGAGATTGCCCCGACTTTGCAGGCCGCCCTCGACGAGTGGGCCGAGGTTGTCCCCAGGCTTGAGGCTGTCTATCAGCAACTTAACGAGGGCCACACGGTCGAGGCGTTCCCCTTTGACGAAGCGTCTTGCCTCTCCCCCTTGCCACGTGCCTATCAGTGGGCCGATGGCAGCGCCTACGTCAACCATGTGGAGCTGGTGCGCAAGGCGCGTGGCGCCGAGATGCCGGAAAGCTTCTGGCACGATCCGCTGATCTATCAGGGCGGCTCCGACAGCTTTTTGGCCCCCCGTGGCCCCATCGTGATGGGCTCGGAGGAGTGGGGGATCGATTTCGAATCGGAAATCGCCATCATCACCGACGACGTGCCGATGGGGGTGAGCCCGCAGGGGGCCGCCAGCCACGTCAAGCTGCTGATGCTGGTCAACGACGTTAGTCTGCGCAACCTCATTCCGGGCGAGCTGGCCAAGGGATTTGGTTTCTTCCAGTCCAAGCCGTCGAGCGCCTTCTCGCCGGTGGCCATCACCCCGGACGAACTGGGCGATGACTGGCGTGATGGCAAGGTGCACCTGCCGCTTTTGACCTACCTCAATGGTGCGCTGTTCGGTGCGCCTGAGGCGGGGGTGGACATGACCTTCAACTTCTTCGAGCTGATTGCCCACGCCGCCAAGACCCGACCGCTCGGGGCTGGCTGCATCATCGGTTCGGGCACGGTCTCCAACTACGATCGCAGCGCTGGCTCATCCTGCATCGCCGAGAAGCGTATGTTGGAAATTCTTGATTGTGATCAAGCCATCACCCCCTATATGAAATTTGGTGATAGAGTGGCCATCACCATGCAGGATCGCAATGGCAGGAGCCTGTTTGGCACACTCTCTCAGCAGGTAATGCAAGGTGGTGGCCAGACAGCGTGATGCTCCCCGACAGATAAATGGCGCAGAGAGATGGTCCACCCGTCTCTCTGCTGGCAAAAGAGGGATGGAGTATGTTGCAGTTGTTTGGCTACTGGCGCTCGTCAGCCAGTTTTCGGGTGCGGCTCGTGTTGCAGCTCAAAGGGCTTGATTATGAGCAGCATCCGATCAATTTGCGGCAGGGGGAGCAGCGCGAGAAGAGCTATCGCCGCCTCAATCCGCAGGGGCTGGTGCCCTTTTTGGTAGATGGTGATCTGCAGATCGGTCAGTCGGTCGCCATCATGGAGTACCTTGACGAGACCTATCCCGCTCATCCCCTGATGCCTTCGGCCCCCGAGGCACGCGCCAGGGTGCGCCAGATCGTCAACATGATCGCCTGCGATACCCACCCCCTCAACAACCTGCGGGTGCTCACCTATCTGGAGGAGCACTTCAGAGCCAACAAGGAGCAGGAGGCAAGCTGGTATCGCCACTGGATTGACGAGACCTTCATCGCGCTTGAGCAGATGTTGATGACCACTGCTGGTATCTACAGCGTGGGCAACGAGGTGACGATGGCTGATTGCATGCTGGTGCCTCAGGTCTACAATGCTCGGCGCTACGAGATGTCACTGGACGATTACCCCACCATCCGCCGCATTGTTGCCAACTGCGAAGAGCTGCAGGCTTTTATCAAGGCGGCCCCCGCCAGTCAGCCTGATGCACAGCACTGAGCGCCTGATATCGCGCTTTTGACGGCCCACGGATCGAACCGCCATTGAGCCAGTGAGATGACTGGCTCGCTCATGCAATGCTTTCGCGCGAATGTCACATATCAGCGGGTGTTGGTGAATCGCCATGACTGCCATTCCTGCGTGTTGGAGTGGCAGCCACGGCGGGATGGGCATCTCAGTTCTGCATATCGGTGATGTAATAGGTCACGGGATAGGTTGTCGCGGTTTTCATCTCCTGATTCACCAGGCCCACTTTTTTGGCATCGTCGATGTTGTAAGTTGCGCGTCGACTCTCTGACGAGGTGATGGCCTTTAGCTCTTCTGCCGGGATCTTGGTGCAGGAGGTGTAAATGGTGCGAAAGAGCGAGTTGTATTTTTCAGCTTCGTCCAGAATACGCCGCGCCTGATCCGGCTTCAGGTAATCATTAATTTCATTTGCCGCGGCAGCAGGATGCAGCAAGAAAGATGACATCGGCATGGCATAACGCTCATTCGATGCACAATAAATCAGGGTCGCAGAAGAGGCGACATTTGATGCGTTGATCATATTCAGTCTGGTCGGGTTTTTACGTAACGCCTCGTAGGCCATATACCCCGAATCCATATCGCCACCCCCGCTATTGAGGTAGATGTCTATATTTTTTATATTGCGAAAATTCCCGTTAATTTCATCAACAGAGGATAACAGCCAGGCTACCGTCTGCTGGTCTATGCCTGCATTGAAGTAGATGGCCGCTTTATCTACCTCAGTGTCATTAACCGTATTGCCCTTGATGAAGAAAATGTTGGCGTGTGCATGGAGTGGTAATGCCAGAGCAAGCAGAAGCAGGTTTTTTCTCAACATAAATACCTCACGGATAATATATTCTGGGTCAGCCTGGTTGCTGACAATATCACTATTTCAACGCTTGGCACCTGAAAAATAGCGGGCTGTTAATTGATACCCGCGTTAATAAAAATCAGCACTCCAAATTTCACACCTGCATGGCGAACGTGCCTGCTCCGAAAAGGTCTGTGGCGAACCTCTGCCCGCAGGTTGGCTATCTTCCTGCAGTCCGGCTGATAGCCGGGAGATCGGGCATCGGGGTAGAGGATGATCATGGCTGGGGAGGCCGTGTGCTGAGGGGCATATTGTTTCACTAATGCAACGGTCTGTGATTTTTAATCGAGTTTTTTGCAACAATATGAGTTCGGTGTGGGGGCGGGCACGACAGTGGTCTGGGTGAAG
>NZ_JBHFMW010000004.1:0-120137 GCF_041929505.1 Aeromonas sp. MdU4
GATCTGGGCACCAATGGCGTGTTCCGCTTTGAAGATGACGGCCCGCGTGCCGGGCTGGCAGAAGAAGCCCCACGTCTTGGTGCGACAGTGGATGAAAGCCTGGTTAGCCTGGGCGGTGTTGGCAGCGACGGAGTGGTCAGTGCCACCCTGAGCGCCGCCAATGTGCAGGCCCAGTTCAACCCGGCCTTCGGGGCTGATGGGGCGGGCAGCATCGGCTACAGCCTGGCGCTGACCGGCAGCAACGTGGCGAGCGGCTTGTATGCGGTCGATCCGGTAGCGCCCAACGGGCAGGGCGCGGCCATCGTGCTCAATCAGGTGGGCAACGTCATCACCGGCAGTGCGGGCGGGGTGGACTATTTCACCCTGACCATCAACCCGACCAATGGGGAAGTGACGCTGGCTCTGTTGGACAACGTCTGGCATGGCGATACCACCAGTGCGGATGACAGCGTGGCGCTGACCCTGGACAGCGGTGTGCTGACGCTAGTGCAGACCGTGACCGACGCCGATGGCGACCGCGCGAGTGCGGCGGTGGATCTGGGCACCAATGGTGTGTTCCGTTTTGAGGATGACGGCCCCAAAGCAAGCAATGTTCAGGCTGCATTGGTTCTTGATGATGAAGGTCTTGGTGGTGGGATCAATGGTGGTCCTGGTGATGTGGCAGGTGCCAACACCAGCTCCAACGGAAATCTCGGATATCAGGCTGGCGCTGATGGCCTCAAGTCTCTTGAACTCACTGGACCGACTTCGTTGGGAAGTGAAAGTGTGACCTCAACGTGGGATGCGCAAAGCGGAACCTTGTCTATCAGTTCCATCCGCGGAGTCTTGATGACAGTCACCATTACCGACCAGAGCACAGGTGCTTATTCGGTAAAACTGCTGCAGCCATTAATGCATACAGGTGTCGATACCGAAGACAATATCACCCTAAATGTTGGCTACAAGGTGACAGATGGTGATGGCGATAGTGCCAACGGTACACTCGCAGTTACCATTAACGATGACACGCCGACTATCCAGGTTGGTGAGCTTGCTCTTACCTCTTCTGTTACTTTCCTCGGTAGTAATGCCGGTTATTCAAATAGCTATGGCTACTACATCAAGGGTGATGACGGCACGCCTTTGTCCGGTAAAGTTATCTGGGCAAATGTTCATAATCAGAGCGCTGGAAATCAAGTAGATATCAATACGCTGGATCCAGCCCATACCGGGTTCTTTGTTATCCCCAATGGCGGGGCTAATTCGGTGCTTAGTAATGGCGCTGCAGTAACCTTCCAGTTGATTAATGGCATGTGGCAGGCATTTGTGGGGAGCACTCCGGTGAATGGTGCCGATGGTGCCAACATCGTGTTCAGTGATGCCAGCCTCAATCCCGGTGGTTCGCATTTGCAGGATACCGGCAGTGCCGGTAACCAGAACTGGGAGGATATGACTGCAAACTCGGATTACGACTACAACGATGTCAGTACCAGTATCACTTGGGGCGGCGCTGTTCAGCTGCAGGTTGACGAATCTAACCTCAGTCATGATGCGGTAGCCGACTTCAGTGGCGTATTTAATGTACAACCAGGTGCAGATGGTCTGGGTTCCCAGCTCTATAGCCTGAATGTGCAAAATGCCAACACAGGCCTGATTGATACGGCAACCGGTGAACAAGTTCACTTGATCATGAATGGCACGACCTTGGAAGGACGTACTGTAACAACCGGGGCGCTGGTATTTACCCTCACTGTCGATGGCAGCGGTAAAGTAACTCTCGATCAACTGCGAGCCGTGGAACATCCGACCTCTGATCCTGATGAAACCACCTTCCTTGGCTCCGGCCACGTCAGTCTGGCGCTGACTGTTACTGACAACGATGGCGATCACGCTAGCGGTGCACTGGATATTGGCAAGGTGATCAGCTTCAAGGACGATGGTCCGAGTATCAGTGCCAGCAGTGCGGCCAGTGACAGCCTGCAAGTGGATGAGAGCAACCTGTCACTCAATGCCAGCGCCAACTATGCAGGCCTGTTTACCAGCAGCTTTGGCGCCGATGGTGCAGGTACGCTGGCTTACAGCCTGAGTGTCAGTGCTGCTGGCGTCGACAGCGGGCTCAACGACACCGCNNGGGCAGTGCCATCAGCTTCAAGGACGATGGCCCGAGTATCAGTGCTGGCAATGCGGCTGGTGATAGCCTGCAAGTGGACGAGAGCAACCTGTCACTCAATGCCAGCGCCAACTATGCGGGCCTGTTTACCAGCAACTTTGGCGCCGATGGTGCAGGTACGCTGGCTTACAGCCTGAGTGTCAGTGCTACTGGCGTCGACAGCGGGCTCAACGACACCGCGACCGGCCAGAACATCCTGCTCTATCTGGAGAGTGGCAATGTGGTAGGCCGGGTTGGTAACAGCAGTGGCAACGTGGCCTTTACCCTGACGGTCAGCAACAGCGGGGTGGTGACACTGGATCAAGTGCGCGCCATTGAACACACCCCGAACAGCGGCCCGGACCAAGAGAGCAGCCTGCTGTCCGCCAACCTGGTGAAACTGGTGGGGACCATTACCGACAAGGATGGGGACAGCCAGAGTGCCAGCGTGGACTTGGGCAGTGCCATCAGCTTCAAGGACGATGGCCCGACCGCTTTGGCTGCAACCAATGCTGGCCAAGCAACTCAGGTTCAAAATACCAACCTGATGTTGATCCTCGATATTTCCGGCAGTATGGGTAATGCATCAGGGTATCAAGGTATGACCCGGATGGAGGTAATGCAGAAGTCGGCGCTGGAGCTGCTCGACAAGTACAGTGCTTATGGCAATGTCATGGTCAATATAATCACATTTGCCTCTTCAGCAACCAATTCGACGGGAGTGTGGGCCAATGTAGATACTGCCAAGGCGATTATCCTTGGCTTGGTCCCGACAGACTCCACAAACTATGACGATGCACTGAATGAGGCAATTAAAGCATTTGGCGACACAGGCAAACTTGCCAATGCTCAGAATGTCTCTTACTTCATGTCCGATGGCGAGCCTAATGATAATGCTCTGAGCGGTAGCTCCGCCACGGTACCTGATGGCAACAATAGCTTGGGTGGCGGGGACGGTATTGATGGTGACGGAACAACGCTAACCGGAGAGGCAAAAGACTGGGCTGATTTCCTGAAGGCGAATGACATCAACTCCTTTGCTCTCGGTATGGGAAGTGGTTCAACAGCCTCGGCACTGGATCCTATAGCCTATAACGGTGTTAGCGAGGTGAACACAACGTCGATCATCGTGACGGACTTTAGCCAGCTGGCAGCTACTTTGTTGAGCACTGTTGTTGCTCCGCCACTGTCCGGACAACTGCTCAACGGAGGCCTGACTGCGAGTACCGGTGCTGATGGGGGGTGGATTGATTCTATTACTGTGGCTGGCGTTACCTATCGTTACGACCAAAAAACAGACACACCAAGTGTGACGGGGGGGACCTCCGCGGGCACATTCAACACAACTACCAACGAATGGTCTATCTCGGTTGCTGGCGGCGTTCTGAAAGTTGATATGGACGATGGGGTCTATACCTTTACGCCACCATCGGTAATTCCGTCGGGCGGGATAAACCAGGTGTTTGGCTATAGCGTGATTGACCGTGATGGAGATACGGCCTCAAGCACACTGTCTCTCATCATCAATTCAGCCATCGGACCTACTGTGGTGCGTGATGATTTTGTCATTACCAACCAAGACCCCTCGACTATTCCTGATTGGGCATTGCTTGCCAATGACACAGGGCCACTGGCTGCCACTCAGGCAATCACAGGTGTATCTGGTGCTGTTGGCGGCTCTGTGACAGATGCTGTGGGGTCTGTGGTGTTTGATGACACATCGGGTAGTGCGACGCCTACTACCTATGATGGTTCATTCAACTACACCAACAGTACGACGACGGATCCGGGCAAGGTATTTGTAGATGTACAGAATGGTTCTACTCTCACTGGCGGTTATCTTGATGAAATTCTGATCGGCGGTTCAGGAAATGACACGATCAACGCAAATGCAGGCAACGACATTCTGCTTGGCGGTGCAGGCAGCGATAGTCTGAATGGTGGTGAGGGTAACGATATTCTTGTCGGTGGTGCGGGTAATGACACCTTGAATGGTGGTAATGGCAATGATACTGCAAGTTACCTGGATAGTGCCGCAGGCGTGACAGTCGCTGTCAATGGTAACAATCAGGCCACTGGTGGTGCTGGTACAGATAGTTTGAGCAACATGGAGAACTTGATTGGTTCTATGTTTGATGATGCCCTGACAGGGGATGGCAATGCCAACGTCCTCAGCGGTCTTGCAGGCAATGACATCCTGATTGGTGGTGGTGGCGATGACATGCTGATAGGTGGTACAGGCAGTGACACCATGACAGGTGGCACCGGCAAAGATACCTTCAAGTGGAGTGCCTCAGATGCGGGTGGGACCGATGTGATCAAGGACTTCACAACTGGAACCGGCGGCGATGTGCTGGATATCAGCGAGTTGCTCAGTGGTGAGCATGCCGACAAGACGTCGCTGGATGCCTACCTCACCTTTGCAAGTGGCCCAGGTACTGGCAAATCTACTCTGACAATCGATCTTGATGGCTCGGGGAGCGGCAGTGCGACTCATGTCATCCAGTTTGACAACATCGACTTGACGTTGGGAGGTTCACGCAATGACCAGACCATCATTGAAGACTTGTTGAATCAGGGCAATCTCAAGGTTGATCCGTAATCTTGTCTTGGGGTCAGGCTGCGTCTGGCCCCTATTTTTTCCCAAGGGGGACGGATAAGATAGCGGCAGTAGAGGAGAGGAAAATCATGCAGTCATTCAACTGGGTCGACATTGATGGCATCCGTTATAGCTGGGATGGCGAGGGGAATATTACCTGCGCTGGCCAGTTTGGCTATCAGGCCTCGATCGCGGGGGATCGGTTGGATGGTATGGAGATTGAAAATGATGCAGGAGAGGTGGCAGGGGCGATTTATGTCGACTTTGCCTCGGCATCAATTACCTATACCCCGGCAATAGATGCTGAAGAGTCTCATGGTGTCATCTTGATTGGAGATGATCTCGGTCAGCAGGAGTACTCGCTGGCCAGTCTTTCTTCCCCGCAACTGCAGGATCTGCTTGGTTACTCCGAGCCTATTCCCTGGTCTGTGGCAATGGAGGAGAGTGTACCGACAGAGGTTCACTCCCAGCCACAAGGACATATTCTGTCGTGGGATTCGTTCCACTTCGATGACGAGGTGCTGGTAGCGCAGGTCAGCAACACACCAGTATCTGCAGGGGTAGAGCAGGAGTCCGCCCCGGTTGTCACCATCAGCCTTGATTTGACCAATCAGGTGCTGGATCAGATCCCGCCACTGCACGATATATAAATCTCCCTACGCTGTGGGCATAATGACCTCAATCTTTCTGATTGAGGTTTTTTCTATGTGGCGTCCCTTCCTTACTATCTCTGCTCTGGTTGTTAGTGCTCCGTTGTTTGCTCTTGAAGTGCCACAAGCGCCTCATTTGATCGTGAGTGGTTATGCCGAGCAGAAGGCTGAGCCTGATATGTTGACTCTCAATGTGTCAGTGACGGCGTTGGAAAAACAGGGGATTAAAGCCAAGCAGTTGGTCGATACCAAGGTCGCGGCTTTTTTTGGCCAGCTGGAAGGGTTGGGCATCAAGCGCTCCGATGTGGAGGCGGGCAATCTGGTCATCTCTCCCGAATATCAATATGCCGAGAACAAGAAGCCTGAGCTGCTTGGTTACCGTGCTCAACGGCAGCTGGCGGTCAAGCTTTACCAACTCGACAAGTTGAGCCAGCTGATGGATACCGCACTCAAAGCAGGGCTCGAATCGGTGTCGCAAATCGAATATGGTTTGAAATCACCACAGACCATCAAGGAGCAGGCGCGACTGGGGGCGGTGGAAGATGCCAAGAGCAAGGCCGAGTCGCTGGCCAAGGCTTTTGGTATGAAGCTGGGCAAGGTGTATAGCGTGGAGTATCGCAACGCATCTCCGATGCCGGTCTATAGCCGCAACTTCAAAGCGCTGGCGATGGCTGCCGCTCCCGCATCGGATATGGCTGCCAACAGCTATCAACAACAGCAGATCACGGTCACTGACAATATCGACGCCGTTTTCCTGCTCGAATGATACTGAGGCGTGATTGATGAAAACCCGCACCTGTTGCGGGTTTTTTATGAAGCAAGAGATGCAAAAAAGCCGACACGCAGGGTGTCGGCTTGTTTACTTTGGCGAGGCCATCAGGCAGTGACGGCTTCAGCTTTGCTCGCTTGCGGGGCCGGATTGCGAATGAGGTAATCAAACGCTCCCAGCGCGGCGGTCGCCCCGGCACCCATGGAGATGATGATCTGCTTGAACGGCACCGTGGTGGCGTCCCCAGCGGCGTAGACGCCGGGCAGGGAAGTGGCGCCCTTGGTGTCGATCTCGATCTCGCCAAAGCGGGTCAGGGCCACCTCGCTCCCTTTGAGGAACTCGGTGTTCGGCACCAGACCGATCTGGACGAAGATACCAGCCACGGCGAGGTGCTTGATCTCGCCGGTGGTGCGATCTTCGTAATCCATGCCCACCACCTTGCTGCCGTCACCGATCACTTCGGTGGTACGGGCGCTCATGATGATGTCGATGTTACCCATGGAGCGGGCTTTCTTCTGCAACACCTCGTCGGCACGCAGGGTGTCGGCGAACTCCACCACGGTGACGTGTTCGACAATGCCAGCCAGATCGATGGCTGCCTCGATACCGGAGTTACCGCCCCCGATCACCGCAACCCGCTTGCCCTTGAAGAAGGGGCCGTCACAGTGCGGGCAGTAGGCCACGCCCTTGGTGCGGTACTCCAGCTCGCCCGGCACGTTCAGGTCGCGCCAGCGGGCACCGGTCGCCAGGATCACGGCGCGGCTCTTCAAGGTGGCGCCAGAGGCGAGATCCACGTTCACATACCCATCTTTGCTGATGGCGGCGGCGCGCTGTTCGGTGATCACTTCCACGCCGTACTGCTTGACATGCTGCTCCAGGCTTGCGGCCAGTTTGGGGCCTTCGGTATAGGGCACTGAGATGAAATTTTCGATGCCGACGGTGTCCATCACCTGGCCACCGAAACGCTCGGCAACGATGGCGGTGCGAATGCCTTTGCGGGCGGCATAGATGGCGGCTGCGGCGCCAGCCGGGCCACCACCGACGACCAGCACGTCGTAAGGTGCTTTTTCGCTCAGCTCCTCAGCTTTGCGTTCGGCGGCGCCGGTGTCGAGCTTGGCGACGATCTCTTCAAGCGAAATGCGGCCCTGGCTGAACGGCTGACCGTTCAGGTAGACGTTCGGTACCGCCATGATCTGACGTTCGTTGACCTCGTCCTGGAACAGGGCACCGTCGATCATGGTGTGGGTGATGCCGGGGTTCAGGGTAGCCATCAGGTTGAGGGCCTGCACCACGTCCGGGCAGTTATGGCAGGAGAGCGAAATGTAAGTCTCGAAGTGGAACTCACCCTTGAGGTTGCGGATCTGCTCCTGCACGGCCGCATCGGCCTTGGAGGGGTGACCGCCACTTTGCAGCAGGGCAAGCACCAGCGAGGTGAATTCATGACCCATGGGGATGCCGGCAAAATGAACGCGCGGGGCCTGGCCCTGCGGCGCGACGCTCATGGAAGGCTTGCGGGCATGGGTGCCATCGGTCAGGGAAATCTTGGGCGACATCCCGGCGATCTCGCTGGCCAGTGCCAGCAGTTCGGCGGATTTGTCGCTGTCGTTGCCGGACACGCTGATCTCGATGGGATTGACGATGTACTGCAGATAGGTGTTCAGCTGTTGTTTGAGGTTGGTATCCAACATCTTCGAATTCCTTCTTGTGATTGCGGGTCGGCGTGAAATTTTAGCCGGAAAGGTGACCGGCACATTTAACGCAGGTCGGAGCGCTGACCGGTGCATTTAACCGGGCCGGAAAGCAGACCGGCCCTGAAGCGGGCCGGTCTTGGAAGTGGGAGGTTTAGATCTTGCCTACCAGATCCAGGGACGGGGCCAGAGTGGCTTCGCCTTCTTTCCATTTAGCCGGGCACACTTCACCCGGATGGGAGGCTACGTACTGAGCCGCTTTGACTTTGCGCAGCAGTTCCAGTGCGTCACGACCGATGCCGCCAGCGTTGATCTCGACGATCTGGATGATGCCCTGCGGGTCAATCACGAAGGTACCGCGGTCAGCCAGACCGGCTTCTTCGATCATCACGCCGAAGTTGCGGGTGATGGTGCCGGTCGGGTCACCGATCATCGGATACTGGATCTTCTTGATGGTGTCAGACGTGTCGTGCCATGCCTTGTGGGTGAAATGGG
Source organism: Aeromonas sp. MdU4 (assembly GCF_041929505.1). Taxonomy (NCBI): domain Bacteria; kingdom Pseudomonadati; phylum Pseudomonadota; class Gammaproteobacteria; order Aeromonadales; family Aeromonadaceae; genus Aeromonas; species Aeromonas sp. MdU4. Next base: position 8,330 of record NZ_JBHFMW010000004.1, read on the forward strand.
TGTCGGTAGAAACCGCGTAGATCTCGACGCCCAGCTTTTGGAATTCGGCGTAGTTGTCAGCTAGGTCACCCAGCTCGGTCGGGCAAACGAAGGTGAAGTCAGCCGGGTAGAAAAACACCACGGACCACTTGCCTTTCAGGTCAGCGTCAGACACCTGAACGAATTTGCCATTGTGGTAGGCGGTAGCATTGAACGGCTTGATTTCAGTGTTGATGTAGGTAGACATGGATTTGCTCCTTGGTGATGTAAATATGCCTGTCTGGGTTTGAAGAGTCGTGCCGGACGAGGCGTTTAACTTTCGATGGAGTCATCATAGGAGGATGTGCTAATCGATTAAAGCCACAAAATTGAATCGTTTTAATCGGTATATTGGATTTATAAGCCGTGGCTTATCGTCGGTGCCGCTGGTAGCAACAGTCGGGTATCCCCCTCGCAAGCCCGGTTGCTGCCGTCAAAGAGGGGGTTGCAGACCAAATCGGTCGCTATAAATCAAATTTATGGGTTTGGCGAGAATGACCCGATTTTAATTTATATCTCCCCGATGCCTGGCAAAAAGAGGTGGTGAGGACTCGCCGAAAGAAGATGAGGGCATCGCCCGATCTGGGGTATCGAGCGGTCAGCGGTATCGGGAGCAAAGTAGAGCTGCACAAGTTGCAAGAGGGGAGGCGGGGAGATAAAGCAGGAGCCGACCCGAGCAGGTGCAAGCAGGCTGCGTGTTTTGCGCAGATAAAAAAATCCCGGCGCTATCGCAACGATAAGGCCGGGTCATCAAACAAGGAATGGCTATATAAACAAATGCTTTACAGCAAAGACTAACTACGGGGTGTGCAAACTTGCAGACATATGAGAGGAAGAGGATAGGTGCACAATCCCTCATCTCCCCCTCGGCAACTATTGCATAAGACGATAATAGTGTGACGTAGATCACAAGGCAAGCTTTTGGTGTAATTTTTCAATCAAAATGAAAGTCTTTCACTATTTCTGTCGATTTGATCGGCGTAAAACGCTTTTATTGTAATTTAATTACATGGCTTGCAATCAAAAATCGGTCGGTGGCTCCTGCTCTTCCATCAATTCCAGCAGGTTGATGGCCACGGCAATAAAGTCCGACTCGGTGACGATGCCGATCAGCTTGCGTCCTTTGAGTACCGGCAAGCAACCGTATCTGTGTCGCTGCAGGTAGAGTGCCGCCTCCTTGATACCGGCATGGGGATCCACGCTTGCCACTTGCCGTGTCATGATCTCGTCGAGTTGCACGCTGTCGGTGAATTCGGCCTCCCGTTCCGGACTGATGAGCAGCAGCTTGGATTCGCGGGTGGCCAGGATATCGGTGAGGGTGACCAGCCCCAACAGGTGGTGCTGCTCGTCGACGATGGGAATATGGCGGATCCGCTCCTGCTGCATCAGGTCCATTGCTTGTTTGACACTGTTTGACGGACCCAGAGTGAAGGGATGTTCGGTCATGATTTCGGATAGGGTCATCATCATGGTGGGCCTCTTTGTGTATCTGCTTTCACCCTAGCCCACCCCTCTTCGGCAAAACATGATCAGGGTCAATACAGATCATTAAAGAATCATTAACCGGATGTGTGTCTCATTATTGCTCGCTACCCCTTGTCTCTCTTGGGTTTTTGGTCTTTTGGGTTGCCTTGGAAGATAGGGATAACTAGACTAGCCGCCGATTCCCCCCGAGGTGAAAGATGCAAGTATCCGATTTTCATTTTGATCTGCCAGACGAGCTGATTGCCCGCTATCCGATGGCAGAGCGTACCGCCAGCCGCCTGTTGCAGCTCGATGGTCAAACTGGCGCCTTGCGCCATGGTCAATTTGTCGATGTGCTGGACCAGCTCAACCCGGGTGACCTGCTGGTATTCAACAACACCCGCGTCATTCCGGCCCGGATGTTTGGCCAGAAGGCCAGCGGCGGCAAGCTGGAGGTGCTGGTCGAGCGCATTCTGGACGAGCACAGTGTGCTGGCTCATGTGCGTGCCTCCAAGGCGCCCAAGCCCGGCACCCGGATGATCCTGGATGGTGGTGTGGAAGCGGAAATGCGCGCCCGCCACGATGCCCTGTTCGAGATCCACTTCCTCGACCCGCGTCCGGTGCTGGAGATTTTGGAGGCCATCGGCCACATGCCGTTGCCCCCTTATATCGACCGTCCCGATGAGGATGCCGACAAGGAGCGCTACCAGACTGTTTACAACCAGAAGCCTGGCGCTGTGGCTGCGCCGACCGCCGGTCTGCACTTTGATGAGCCGCTGCTTGAGAAAATTCGTGCCAAAGGGGTTGAAACGGCCTTCGTTACCCTGCATGTAGGGGCGGGGACCTTCCAGCCGGTGCGGGTAGACAAGATTGAAGATCACCACATGCACTCCGAGTATGCCGAAGTGCCGCAAGAGGTGGTCGATGCCATCGCGGCGACTCGCGCCCGCGGTGGCCGGGTGATTGCGGTGGGGACCACGTCAGTGCGTTCACTGGAGAGCGCAGCCAAGGTGACCCTCGCTCAGGGCAAACCGCTGGCACCCTTTTTCAGCGATACCGACATCTTCATCTTTCCGGGCTACCAGTTCCAGATTGTCGATGCCATGGTCACCAACTTCCATCTGCCGGAGTCGACCCTGATCATGCTGGTCAGCGCCTTTGCTGGCTATGACAACGTGATGGCCGCCTATCAGGCTGCAGTGGCCGGACAGTACCGTTTCTTCAGCTACGGGGACGCCATGTTCGTCACCCGTCGCCAGGGCGAGGCATAAGTTTCGCCTTTATACCGGGCCGGATGGCCCTTAATTGTCAGACTGTTTCTCTGACTGAATCGAGGTAGCAATGAAATTTGAACTGAAAACCACCGACGGCCGTGCCCGTCGCGGTCAGCTGGTCTTCGAGCGTGGCACCGTGCAGACCCCGGCCTTCATGCCGGTCGGTACCTACGGCACCGTCAAGGGGATGACTCCGGAAGAAGTACGTGAAACCGGCGCCGAGATCCTGCTGGGCAATACCTTCCACCTCTGGCTGCGCCCGGGGCAGGAAGTGATGCGTGCCCACGGCGATCTGCACGATTTCATGAACTGGCAGGGTCCGATCCTGACTGACTCCGGTGGTTTTCAGGTATTCAGCCTGGGCGACATCCGCAAAATCACCGAGGCTGGCGTCCACTTCCGTCACCCCATCAATGGCGAGAAGATCTTCCTCGACCCCGAGAAGTCGATGGAGATCCAGTACGATCTGGGCTCCGACATCGTGATGATCTTCGACGAGTGCACCCCCTATCCGGTCAGCTACGAAGATGCCCGCAAGTCGATGGAGATGTCCCTGCGTTGGGGCAAGCGCTCCCGCGACAAGTTTGATGCGCTGGGCAACAAGAATGCTCTGTTTGGCATCATCCAGGGCTCGGTCTACGAAGATCTGCGGGATGTTTCCCTCGATGGTCTGCTGGAGATCGGCTTTGACGGCTATGCAGTCGGTGGTCTGGCAGTGGGTGAGCCCAAAGAGGATATGCACCGCATCCTCGAGCACGTCTGCCCGAAAATTCCGGCTGATAAGCCGCGCTACCTGATGGGCGTCGGCAAGCCGGAAGATCTGGTGGAAGGGGTTCGTCGTGGTATCGACATGTTCGACTGTGTGATGCCGACTCGCAACGCCCGCAACGGCCATCTCTTTACCACCGATGGTGTGGTCAAGATCCGCAATGCCAAGCATCGCAACGACACCAGCACCCTGGATGCCGATTGCGATTGCTACACCTGTAAGAACTACACCCGCAGCTATCTGTATCATCTGGACAAGTGTAACGAGATCCTCGGGGCCCGTCTGAACACTATTCATAACCTGCGTTATTACCAGCGAGTGATGCAAGGTTTGCGGGACGCGATCGAGCAGGGTAAATTAGACGACTTTGTAACTGAGTTTTACCGTCGGCAAGGGAAGCCTGTGCCTCCGTTAGCTGAAAATAACGTTAAATAACAACAATATATAAGTTAGTTATCAAATCTACATCAATAAGAGGTTGTTAAATGAGCATTATCTCCAAGGCATATGCAGAAGGCGCAGTACCGGGTGCACAGGGTGGTGGTATGGAAATGATCATCATGCTGGCCGTATTTGGCCTGATCTTCTACTTCATGATCTATCGTCCCCAGGCCAAACGTGCCAAGGATCATCGCAATCTGATGACCTCCTTGTCCAAGGGTGACGAAGTGCTCACCTCCGGTGGCCTGGTTGGCAAGATTGCCAAAGTGGCTGCTGATAGCGATTACCTGGTGATCGCCCTGAACGACCAGACTCAAGTCACCATCAAAAAGGACTTCGTTTCTGCCGTTCTGCCCAAGGGTTCTATTCAGTCCCTTTAATCTCCCAAGGAGCACAGCGTGTTGAATCGCTATCCGCTGTGGAAATACCTGATGGTGATCCTGGTGATCGCCATCGGTTTTCTATATGCAGCCCCCAATCTTTACGGCGAAGATCCGGCTTTGCAGGTTTCTGCCAGCCGTGGTGCCGAAGTCAAGCTAGATACCCTTGACCTGGTGAAAGAGACCCTTGATGCGGCCAAAATCCCGGTCAAACATGCTGCATTTGAGCACGGTCTGATCCTGATCCGTTTCAAGAACACCGAAGAGCAGCTCAAGGCGCGCGATGTCGTTGCCAACAAGCTGGGCGACAACTTCATTACCGCACTCAACCTGGCACCTTCCACTCCCGCCTGGCTCGAAGCCATTGGCGCGGCGCCTCTGAAGCTGGGTCTTGATCTGCGCGGTGGTGTGCACTTCCTGATGGAAGTGGACATGGCCGAAGCACTGACCAAGCAGCAAGAGCAGATGGTGCAGGATTTCCGCTCCGAACTGCGTAATCAGAAGATCCGTTACTCCGGCGTTCGCCGCACCGGTGATCAGGTGCAGGTGATCTTCCGTGACGAAGCAGATCAGGAGCGTGCAGTCTCCCATCTGCGTCGTCAGAACCCTGATTTGACCTTCACGACCGAACAGAAAGGGGATGAGTTCATCCTGCTGGCTGGTCTGAGCGAAGCCAAGATCAAGGAAGTGAAGAAGTACGCCCTCGAGCAGAACATCACCATCATCCGTAACCGGGTCAACGAACTGGGTGTGGCTGAGCCGTTGGTACAACAGCAAGGCGCCGAGCGCATTGTCGTTGAACTGCCCGGTATTCAGGATACCGCTCGCGCCAAGGAGATCCTGGGTGCAACCGCGACCCTGGAGTTCCACATGGTGGATGAGGCGGCTGATATTCAAGCTGCTGCCGACGGCCGTGTCCCGCCCAGCTCCAAGCTCTACAACGATCGCAACGGTCGTCCAGTGGTGCTGCAAAAGCGGGTGATCCTGACCGGTGACCACATCGTGGGTGCCCAGTCCGGTTTCGACGAGTACAGCCGTCCCCAGGTCAACATCAAGCTTGATGGCCAGGGTGGCAACAAGATGGCCAACTTTACCAAGGACAACGTCGGTAAAGGGATGGCGACCGTCTTCATCGAGTACAAGCCGGTCGGTCAACCTGGTCCGGATGGCAAGCGCAAGTTCCGTAAGCAGGAGGAGGTGATCAACGTCGCCACCATCCAGTCGCGTCTTGGCAGCCAGTTCCGTATCACCGGTATCGACAACGCCAACGAAGCCCACAACCTGGCGCTGCTGCTGCGTGCCGGTGCCCTGATCGCCCCGATCCAGATCGTGGAAGAGCGCACCATTGGCCCGAGCCTGGGTCAGCAGAACATCGACAGCGGTATGGAAGCCATCGGCTGGGCCATGCTGGTGATCGTGCTGTTCATGGGGATCTACTACCGCGCGTTCGGCTGGGTTGCCAACCTGGCGCTCTGTATGAACCTGGTGTTGATTGTCGGCATCATGTCGATGATCCCGGGGGCCACCATGACCCTGCCGGGTATCGCCGGTATCGTGTTGACGCTCGGTATGGCGGTGGATGCCAACGTGCTGATTTACGAGCGTATTCGTGAAGAGATCCGCAACGGTCGCGGGGTGCAGCAGGCCATCCATCTGGGCTTTGATCGTGCATTCTCCACCATCGCCGACTCCAACGTCACCTCGCTTATCACCTGTGTGATCCTGTTCGGTATCGGTACTGGCGCCATCAAGGGCTTTGCTCTGACGCTGGGCATCGGTCTGACCGCGTCCATGTTTACTGCCATCACGGTCTCCCGCGCCATTATCAACCTGGCCTGGGGTGGACGGCGCATCGACAAGTTGCCCATCTGAGGATAGAGAGATGTTTCAGATTCTACATTTTGAAAAACCGATCCCGTTTATGCGCTATGCCAAAGCGGGTGTGGTCTTCTCTTCCGTGCTGATGGTGATAGCCCTGTTCTTTCTGTTTGACCGGGGCCTGAACTGGGGTCTGGACTTCACCGGTGGTACTACCATCGAGGTGGGGTTCCAGCAGTCGGTAAGCCTGGACAAAATGCATCAGGTGCTGGAAGAGCAGAAGATTGAAGGGGCTACCCTGCAACACTTCGGCTCCAGCCGTGATGTACTGTTCCGCCTGACCCCGAAAGAGGGGATCAAGGTAGAGCAGCAGGGCAACGAGGTTCTGGCTGCCGCCAAATTGCTCGACGAGGGCGCAGTCCTGAAACGGGTTGAGTTCGTCGGTCCTTCCGTGGGCGATGAACTGGCGACAGACGGTGCGTTGGCCATGCTGGCCTCCATTCTCTGTATCCTGGCCTATGTGGCGGTGCGATTTGAATGGCGTCTGGCCATGGGGGGCATCCTCTCTCTGGTGCACGACGTGGTGATCACCCTTGGCGTCTTTGCCTACTTCCAGTACGAGTTCGATCTGACCGTGCTGGCGGCACTGATGACCCTGGTGGGTTACTCCCTGAACGATACCATCGTAGTGTTTGACCGTTTGCGGGAGAACTTCCGCAAGGTGCGCAAAGGGGATACGGATTACATCCTGGATCTCTCCATGACCGAGACCCTGAGTCGTACCATCATCACCTCTGGCCTGACCTTCATCGTGGTACTGGCGCTGCTGCTCAAGGGCGGTGCGCTGATCCACGGGTTTGCCGTGGCCATGGTGATCGGTGTGGCGTTCGGTACTTACTCTTCCATCTATGTGGCGAGTGCATTTGCCATGTTCCTCGGCGTCAAGCGCGAGCACATGTTGCCAACCCAGGTAGAGAAAGAGGGAGCGGATCAACAGGAGATCCTGCCGTAAACCGTAAAGAGCGCCTCATGGCGCTCTTTTCTTATCTCTGCGTGTTGTTTACTGACGCACGTGATTCCAGTAACAGGAGTTTGCCATGCATCATAATCCCCGTTTTTTAGCGCTGGTTAATGAAATTCGCTCCCGCGTCACCGAAACCGATGTGCACCAGATCAAACGTTGGCAGGATGAGGGGCGCACGTTTCATCTGATCGATGTGCGGGAAGAGAGCGAATGGGCCAAGGGCCATCTGCCTGGCGCCCTCTATCTGGGGCGTGGCGTGATTGAACGGGATATCGAGACCCGTTTTCCCGATCCCGACACCGAACTTTATCTCTATTGCGGCGGCGGTTTTCGCTCGATTCTGGCGGCAGATAATCTGCAACAGATGGGTTATCGCCACGTGATCAGTGTTGACGGCGGCTTTCGCGGCTGGTGTGATGCCGGATACCCTGTCGAATCCTGATTTATTTGAGGGAGAGGGTCACAGCTACATGACAAAGTGGCAGTTGACCTTTACCATATGCGGGGTCAAGCGTAAGCGTCGGAGTGTTCATTGAACGTCAGGAAAGGGATTGGATACCTCCTTGGTATCCTGTTGCTGCTCCCCATGTGGGGTTGCAGCAGTAGCAGTCAGGTTAACACCCCTAAGGTTCCCAAACCGCAGCCTGCTTCACTGGTATTGGCGACCCCCCTGCAGGTCTCCTACCAAAGCGAGTTGGCATTGGCGCGACTCGGGCAGATGCTTAGCGAAATGGAGTTGACCACCGAACAGCGGGCTGAGCTCTTCTACGAGCGTGCTGTCGTGTTCGATCGCGTCGGGTTGCGTTCTCTGGCGAGGCTGGATTTCAACCGGGCGCTGCGTGAGAAACCGGATTTTGCCGAAGCCTATAACTTCATCGGTGTCTATCTGGTGCAACAGCAGAATTATGATGAGGCCTATGAGGCATTCGATTCGGCGCTCGAACTGGCGCCCGATTATGACTATGCCTACCTGAACCGTGGCATCGCGCTCTATTACGGTAACCGTCCCGAGCTGGCCGCCGCGGATATGAAACGCTTCTACGAGGCGCAGCCGGAAGATCCCTACCGGGTGATCTGGCTCTATCTGGCCGAGCAGAAGCTCGATTCATCAGCCGCCATGAGCCGGATGCGCGAGCGGCTCAACAAGTACGATGACGATGCCTGGAACTGGGATCTGGTGCGCCTCTATACCGGTGAAATCAACGCTTCGCAGTTGATGGGCAATGTGGTTAAAGGGGTTAAGGATAACCGGGAGCTGGCCGAGCGCCTTTGCGAAACCTATTTCTACATGGGCAAGTTCGAACTCGGCAAAGGCAACCGCAAGGAAGCTATCAGTTATTTCAAGCTGGCGCTTTCCAACAACGTCTACGACTTTATCGAGCACCGCTATGCGCTGCTGGAACTTGAGCTGATGGCGCGTAAACCCTTGCCACCGGGTGCCCAGAGTGCCCGCAACAAGAGCGATCAACCCTCCTGAACCACTGTCATATGTTGTAAAAAAGGCCTCGCGATGAGGCCTTTTTGTTGGGCGAATGGCGGGCTTATTCCACCAGGCTCATGCCGGGGATCTGGCGCCAGTAGCCGTTGCAGTCGCTCCCCTGCTGCAGGGGCAGAGGTGCCTGCCCTTGCTGATTGGCTTTGAAGCGAGCCAGCATCTCCAGCGTATCCATTCCTTGCGGTGAGAGGCGCACCACATCCACCAGACCTGCCATCCCGGCCAGATCGTTACCTAGGTTGTAGCAGTAGCCGGACTGGGTCTGGATCCCGTTGAGATTAAACACCCGCTGCCCTTCGCGGCTGTTGGCCAGGCGCCCGGTGGGGTAGTTGATGCAGGCGAGCTCGCAGTTGTCCTTGGGTTTGTCGAGGGAGCGGGCGGTGAAGCAGCGCGCCGAATAGGCGAGCGGCAGATGGCCGTAGGCAAACACTTCCACTTCGAACTGGTCGCGCAGAGGACCCAGATCCCGGTTGAGTTGGATCAGCCAGTCACGGGATAGCTCCACCGGCATCACCCAGCGTTTCATCCCCTGTTTGAGCAACATGCGCAGCACATCGGCGTTGTAGGCATTGATGGCTGGGCCGCAGACAAAGGGGATCCCCGCCTCCCAGGCGAGTTGCACCGTACCGAGATCATTGGCTTCGACCAGCAGATCGCCATTGTCGACCAGCCGCTTTACCTCTTTGAGTTCGGAGGGGGCGGAGATGAGCGCGAGAGTCGAGAGCACCACCTGTTTGCCGGAGCTCGCCACTTCGCGGGCGAGGGAGATCCAGTCATCGACTTTGAGTTCGCGTCGTTTGCTGCAGACGGTTTCACCCAGATAGACAATGTCTGCTTCGCTGTGGGTTGCTGCGCGATAAAAGGCTTCGGTATCGGCTTTGGGCCAGTAGAAGAGCAGGGGCCCGAGAGAGAATTGCATGCTGTGGGCTCCTTATTGCCACTGACGATGATAGGCGCCGAGGGTAGTCTGACTACCTTCGGAGACGCGGGCGAGCAGGGCATCCCACTCAGGTTTGACCTGATAGGCCTCGGGATTGGCCTGATAGGCGTCGATGGCGGCGCGCCAGACTCGGGTCACCTGCTCCACGTAGGCAGGGCTGCGCTGACGCCCTTCAATCTTGACCGACTGGATGCCGGTCTGGAACAGCTCTGGCAACAGGCCCAAGGTATTGAGGCTGGTCGGCTCTTCCAGCGCGTGGTAGGTCTGGCCATCCACCTCGAAGCGCCCCTTGCACAGGGTTGGATAGCCAGCATTTTCACCGGGCCCGTAGCGGTCGATCAGTACTTCGTTCAGTCGTGACTCGAGGCCGCTTGGGGTCTCTTCCCAACGGACGAACTTGGCCGGTGAGCATGCGCCGACGGTGTTGGGGCTCTCGCCCGTCATGTAGGAGGAGAGATAGCAGCGCCCCTCGGCCATGATGCAAAGGCTGCCAAAGGCGAACACTTCGAGGCCAACGTCGGTCTCGCGGGCCAACTGTTTGACCTGATGCATCGAGAGCACCCGGGGCAGCACCACCCGTTTGACATTGAATTGCTGCTGATAGAAGCGAATGGCGGCCGCATTGGTGGCACTGGCCTGCACCGAGACATGGAGTTCCATCTCGGGGTAGTGGCGGCTGGCATATTCCAACACAGCCAGATCGGCGATGATCAGGGCATCGGCGCCGAGGGCCACCCCGCGATCAACTGCCTGTTTCCATCTGGCATCGGCACCGGGGTGGGCGAAGGTGTTGATGGCAATATGCAGCTTGCGACCATGTTGATGCACATAATCCACCGCCTTTTCCAGTTTGCTGTCGGTAAAGTTGAGACCGGCAAAGTGGCGGGCATTGGTGTCATCCTTGAAACCGATATAAACGGCATCGGCCCCGTTATCCACGGCGGTTTTCAGTGCCGGCAAACTGCCTGCCGGACAGAGTAATTCCATTGGTACGCTCCGAGAGTGCATATGAAGGGCAAACGAGCCCCGATTGTATGCAGCCACGCCCTCCCGCTTTTTGACCTGAGGCAGTTTTGTGTGGCTTTACCCTTCTTGAGGTAACTCTGCACAAGTTTGATTTCCAACAGGATCTTGCCCCTCTCCCTGTGTTTGAATGCGCAAAAAAGGAGTCTATCGTGTTTCAACAATTGCAACGCAGCCTGGTCGAACAGGCTCCGCGCTTCTTGCGCCATCCCCTCAAGCTGGTTCCCTTCAATCTGCAAAAGCAGCTGATGGAGCGTTTGCTGGCGCGGGTATTCAAGGAGGCCATCGCAGATGGCGACTTCGAGTTTCTGGCTGGCAAGTGGCTGAAAGTCGAGGTTTCTGACCTGGAAATGTGCTGGTTTATCAGTGAGCAGAGTGGTCAGCTGGTGGTGGCTCGCGAGTGTACCAAGGCCGATGTCTGTTTTAGTGGTACAACCAACGACCTGATCCTGATTGCCGGTCGCAAAGAGGATCCCGATTCACTCTTTTTCCAGCGCAAGCTGAAGATTGAAGGGGATACCGAGCTGGGCCTTGAGGTGAAAAACCTGATGGATAGTCTGGATCTCGATGGCCTGCCGAGCCTGATGAAGTATCCCCTGATGGATCTTGCCACGTTTATCGAACGTGCCCGCGCCGAGTCAACGCAGGCTCCGGTGCAGATGGCGTCGGGCGGGATCCCGTCTTAAGTGGACGGTCACGCCATGGGTATGGTGGCGATAGTGGTGTCGTGCCCAGAGACAACGGCTCGCCCATAGGCAGGGAACCAATGCCATGAGCGCCGTGGGGGCGGGTAGTTGCGCCATGATCAGCCCCAGGCCCAGCCAGATAAAGGGTTGTGCTTCGTAGAGCCACTCGGGTTGCAGCCAGCGCTTGCCAGGAAAGATGATGAGGTCGGTGCGACGGTAGCTGGAACGCATCATCCAGGTCACAGCTCCGGCGATAAACAGCATGGTGCCTGCAAACCAGAGCAGGGGCTGATCGCTTAGCATGATGATGGCAATGGCGGCCAGCAGGTAGAGGTGGGGTAGTTTCTCGTAGATAAATGGAGGGAGCATGGCGTGGTGTCTCCTGTGATGTTAACTGGATATCCTTCAAGTCTAGTGTCCTCCGGCCATTCTCTTCATGCTGGTTTGTTATACACTCGGGCGGTTTTGTTCTGAAATGGCTCGGCTTTTACGGTGCCAAAATAGCGTTCTCCTATGTTACAATTGCGCGCTATTTTTGACTGAAGATTGACTGGGCATGTTGGATCAGATTCGTATCGTTTTGGTAAACACCTCTCATACCGGCAACATGGGGTCTGCGGCGCGAGCCATGAAGACCATGGGGTTGACCCAAATGGTTCTGGTTGATCCGCAAGCTATGCCGGATGACAACGCTTTTGCCCTGGCGGCAGGTGCCAGCGATGTGCTTGCCAATGCCCGCATTGTGCCGACCCTCGATGAGGCCATTGCCGATTGCGGCCTGGTGATTGGTACCAGTGCCCGCTCCCGTACCCTGAGCTGGCCCATGCTCGACCCCCGTGAAGCGGGTGAAAAATCGGTGGTCGAGGGGATGAAGCACCCGGTTGCGCTGGTGTTTGGCCGTGAACGTACCGGCCTTACCAACGACGAGCTGCAAAAGTGCCACTACCACGTAGCCATTCCGGCCAATCCTGATTACAGCTCCCTCAATCTGGCCATGGCGGTGCAGACCCTCTGCTACGAAGTGCGGATGCGCTGGCTGCAAGAGCAGGCTGCCGAGCCTGAAGATGAGATAGCCTATCCGAGTGCAGCCCAGCTGGAAGGGTTTTATCAGCATCTGGAGCAAACCCTGCTGAAGACCGGTTTTATTGCTGATGACCATCCGGGCCATGTAATGAGCAAGTTGCGTCGATTGTTCAATCGGGCGCGGCCAGAGGTGGCGGAGCTCAACATTTTACGGGGCATTTTGACCTCGGTAGTGAAGTCGAGAGTACCTGATTAACCCGACTGATTTACTCAACCATATACTTGACTGAATTTGTCGGGTATGTGACCATGTGCCCCATTAAATTGCTTCGCAAGACGGTAAGGCACATGAGACTGACTTCAAAAGGACGTTACGCTGTAACCGCCATGCTCGACGTGGCGCTGCATGCAGAGCAGGGGCCTGTCCCCCTTGCCGATATTTCCGAGCGCCAGGGCATCTCCTTGTCCTATCTCGAGCAGTTGTTTGCCCGCCTGCGCAAGCATGGTCTGGTGAGCAGTGTGCGTGGCCCGGGTGGTGGTTATCGCCTCGGTCTGGCCCCTGACGAGATCTCGGTCGGTCAGGTGATCACCGCAGTGGATGAGTCGGTCGATGCCACCAAGTGTCTCGGCAAGGGCGGCTGCCACGGCGGTACCCAGTGCCTGACTCACTCCCTGTGGCGTGACTTGAGCGAGCGGATCTCCAGTTTCCTTGGGGATATCACCCTGGCTGAACTGGTTCGCCAGGCCGATGTGCGCCGGATTGCCGGCAAGCAAGATGAACAGATGAAAACCGTGTTGTCCCTGGTTGAACGGGCTGAACACGGCGATGTGAGCTTGAAAGTCCAACTATAAACAAACGTGCTTTCCACAGCGGGGCGTGTATGACCCGGACTGTGACGGAGAAAAACATGAAACTGCCTATTTACCTTGATTATTCGGCAACCTGTCCGGTGGACCCGCGTGTCGCAGAAAAAATGATGCAGTGTCTCACCATGGATGGCCTGTTTGGCAATCCGGCTTCCCGTTCTCACCGTTTTGGCTGGCAAGCCGAAGAGGCGGTAGATCTGGCCCGTAATCAAGTGGCAGAGCTGATAGGCGCTGATCCGCGCGAGATCGTCTTCACCTCCGGGGCGACCGAGTCCGACAACCTGGCCATCAAAGGCGTTGCCCACTTCTACGCCAGCAAGGGCAAGCACATCATCACCTCCAAAACCGAGCACAAAGCGGTACTCGATACCTGCCGTCAGCTGGAGCGTGAAGGCTTTGAAGTAACTTACCTTGAGCCGATGCCCAACGGCCTGTTTACCCTCGAGATGATTGAAAACGCCATGCGTGATGACACCATTCTGGTGAGCATGATGCACGTGAACAACGAGATTGGCGTGATCCAGGATATCAAAGGTCTTGGCGAACTGTGCCGCTCCCGCAAAGTGCTGCTGCACGTCGATGCCGCCCAGAGTGTTGGCAAGGTCGAGATCGATGTTGAAGCGATGAAGATTGACCTGCTCTCTCTCTCCGCTCACAAAATTTATGGCCCGAAAGGGATCGGTGCACTCTATGTTCGCCGCAAACCGCGGGTGCGTATCGAGGCCCAGATGCACGGTGGTGGTCACGAGCGCGGCATGCGTTCCGGTACCCTGCCTACTCACCAGATCGTTGGTATGGGTGAAGCCTTCCGCATTGCCAAGGAAGAGATGGCAAGCGAGCACGATCGTGTAATGACCTTGCGTCAGCGTCTGTGGGATGGCCTGAAAGATATCGAAGCCGTTTACCTCAACGGTGATCTGGAGCAGCGCGTCTCCGGCAACCTTAATGTCAGCTTTGCCTATGTTGAAGGGGAATCCCTCATCATGGCGTTGAAGGATCTGGCGGTCTCCTCCGGTTCAGCCTGTACCTCCGCCAGCCTGGAACCCTCCTATGTGCTTCGCGCACTGGGCCTGAATGACGAGCTGGCGCACAGCTCTATCCGTTTCAGCATTGGTCGTTTTACCACCGAAGAAGAGATTGACTACGCGGTCAAACTTATTCGTGACTCCATCGGTCGTCTGCGCGAGATGTCCCCCCTGTGGGAGATGTACAAGGACGGCGTCGATCTGAACTCGGTCGAATGGGCTCATCACTGATCCTTCGGATCAGTGAGCAACAGAATTAGCAGGAGTTTGATATGGCTTACAGTGAAAAAGTAATCGACCACTACGAGAATCCGCGCAACGTCGGTGGTTTCGACAAGAATGATCCCAGCATCGCGACCGGCATGGTCGGTGCGCCGGCTTGTGGCGACGTGATGAAGCTGCAGCTGAAGATCAGCGAAGAGGGCATCATCGAAGATGCCAAGTTCAAGACCTATGGCTGTGGCTCTGCTATCGCTTCCAGCTCGCTGGTGACCGAGTGGGTCAAGGGTAAAACGCTGGACGAAGCGGCCGGTATCAAGAACACCGATATCGCCGAAGAGCTGGCTCTGCCGCCGGTTAAGATCCACTGCTCCATTCTGGCCGAGGATGCCATCAAGGCCGCCATCGCCGATTACAAGCAGAAGAAAGGTCTCTAAGCGCCGGAGAGCAGTATGGCTATTACCATGACAGATGCCGCCGCGGCACGGGTTTCCTCTTTTCTGGCCAACCGGGGCAAGGGCATCGGCCTGCGCCTTGGCGTCAAGACCACCGGCTGCTCCGGCCTTGCCTATGTACTTGAGTTCGTTGATGAACTGACCGACGAAGATCAGGTATTCGAGCAGCAGGGCGTCAAGATTATTGTCGATGCCAAGAGCCTGATCCATCTGGATGGCACCGAGCTGGATTTCGCCAAAGAGGGCCTCAACGAGGGCTTCAAGTTCAACAACCCGAATGCCAAGGGCGAATGTGGTTGTGGCGAAAGTTTCAGTGTCTAACAGGTGGGGCACTGAGTGTGTCCTGCCGGTTGAACTGGCCGTCAGCGGCCAGTTCAACAATGCTATCTACAGCACTTGAACGTGTTGTGGTGGCGAACGTTTCCAAGAGGTTTGCATGAACCATTTCGAGCTGTTTGGGCTGGTTGAAGGCTTCGAGCTCGATACCCGTCAGTTGGCTGATACCTACCGCCAGCTGCAAACCCAATTCCATCCTGATCGTTTTGCCACGGCGCCCGAACGGGAGCAGCTGGCCGCGGTGCAGCGTGCCGCCCAGATCAACGAAGCATTCACTACCCTCAAGGCGCCGTTGCGTCGTGCCGAATACCTGCTTTCCCTGCGCGGTACCGATATTCGCGGTGAGCAGCAGACTCTGCAAGATACCACCTTTCTGATGCAGCAACTGGAGTGGCGCGAACGTCTGGCGGATCTGAAAGATGACGCTGACCCTGAGCGCGCCATCAAGGATTTTCGCAGTGAGATCAGGCATGATCACCAGTTGTTGATGCAGCAGCTGACCGAGTCTCTTGCCGCCGGTAAAGATCTCGTTGCCGCTGATTGCGTTCGCAAACTCAAGTTTGTCGACAAGCTCCTTGAAGAGCTGGAACGATTCGAAGACTCGTTGCTCGAGTCTTGATCCTTTAACGCTGGAAGTTTCATTACCCATGGCATTACTGCAAATCGCCGAACCCGGCCAGAGCGCTGTTCCTCATCAGCACAAACGTGCCGTTGGCATCGATCTCGGCACCACCAACTCTCTCGTCGCTGCGGTGCGCAGCGGTCACGCTGACACCCTTTGCGATGAGCAAGGGCGCGACCTGCTCCCGTCGGTGGTGCACTATCTGAGTGACTCCATTCGCGTGGGGATTGATGCCAAGCGCGAAGCGGCACTCGATCCTCACAACACCATCGTCTCGGTTAAACGGATGATGGGCAAGGCGCTGGCCGATATAGACACTCGCCAGCAACCCTATGAATTCGTGGCCGCTGACAATGGT
Source organism: Aeromonas sp. MdU4 (assembly GCF_041929505.1). Classification (NCBI taxonomy): domain Bacteria; kingdom Pseudomonadati; phylum Pseudomonadota; class Gammaproteobacteria; order Aeromonadales; family Aeromonadaceae; genus Aeromonas; species Aeromonas sp. MdU4. Next base: position 24,567 of record NZ_JBHFMW010000004.1, read on the forward strand.
ATGCCGCAGTTGCAAACCCGTCAGGGGCTGGTCAATCCGGTCCAGGTCTCGGCCGAAATTCTCAAAAAACTGGCCGAGCGTGGCGCGGCTTCATTGGGTGGCGAGCTGGATGGCGTGGTCATTACCGTTCCCGCTTACTTCGATGATGCCCAGCGTCAGGGCACCAAGGATGCAGCCCGCCTGGCTGGCCTGCATGTGCTGCGTCTGCTCAATGAGCCTACTGCGGCTGCTATTGCCTATGGTCTCGACTCCGGTCAGGAAGGGGTGATCGCAGTTTACGATCTGGGTGGCGGAACCTTCGATATCTCCATCCTGCGTCTGCATCGCGGCGTTTTTGAAGTGATGGCCACCGGCGGTGATTCGGCCCTCGGCGGCGATGATTTCGATCACCTGCTGGCGGACTGGATCAAGGAGCAGGCGGGTCTCTCTGGCGATCTGGATGCCCATCTGCAGCGCGAACTGCTGGATGTGGCCGCAGCCGTCAAACATGGTCTGACCGATGCCGAGCAGGTGGTTTGCACCTTTGCCGATTGGCAGGGCTGTGTGACCCGCAGTCTGTTTGATCAACTCATCACCCCGCTGGTGAAACGGACCTTGCTGGCTTGTCGCCGTGCCCTGCGCGATGCCGGTCTCGAGCAGGTGGAAGTACTGGAAGTGGTGATGGTTGGTGGCTCCACCCGAGTGCCGTTGGTACGCGAGTTGGTCGGCGAGTTCTTCCAGCGCATGCCGCTCACCAGCATCGATCCCGACAAGGTAGTGGCCATCGGCGCAGCCATTCAGGCCGACATCCTGGTGGGCAATAAGCCCGATGCCGAGATGCTGCTGTTGGACGTTATCCCCCTGTCGCTGGGGCTGGAGACCATGGGTGGCCTCGCCGAGAAGGTGATCCCGCGCAACACCACCATTCCGGTGGCTCGCGCCCAGGAGTTCACTACCTTCAAGGATGGTCAGACCGCCATGGCCATCCACGTGGTACAGGGCGAGCGCGAACTGGTCGCCGATTGCCGCTCCTTGGCCCGCTTTACCCTGACCGGCATTCCGCCGATGGCCGCTGGTGCTGCCCATATTCGCGTCACCTTCCAGGTGGATGCGGATGGTCTGCTGTCGGTGAGTGCCATGGAGAAGTCCTCCGGTGTGCAGGCCGAGATCCAGGTCAAGCCCTCCTACGGGCTGGCAGAGCAGGATATTCTCAGCATGCTGAGTGCCTCCATCGAGAATGCCCAGCAGGATATGGATGCCCGCATGCTGGCAGAGCAGCAGGTTGAAGCCGATCGGGTGGTCGAGAGCCTCAATGCAGCGTTGGCCGCCGATGGCGATGAGCTGTTGAACGCGGCCGAACGTGCCGAGATCGATGGTGCCATTGCCCACTTGCTGACCATGCGCAACACAGGGTCAACCAATCAAATCAAAGAAGCCATTGAGGCGGCGGATGCTGTCAGTGGCGAGTTTGCAGCCCGTCGGATGGATGCCTCCATCCGCAAGGTGCTGACCGGACAAAACGTCAACAAGGTGTAATATGCCAAAACTGATCATTCTTCCTCATCCCGTACTCTGTCCGGATGGCGTCGCCCTCGAGGGGCAAAGTGGCGAAACCATTCTGGATGTCGCGCTGCGCAACGGTATCGAGATCGAGCACGCCTGCGAGAAGTCCTGTGCCTGCACCACCTGTCACTGCGTGGTGCGTGAAGGTTTCGACTCCCTCGAGCCGAGCGATGAGCTGGAAGACGACATGCTGGACAAGGCGTGGGGGTTGGAGCCGGAATCTCGCCTCAGTTGCCAGGCCAGATTGGCGGACGAGGATCTGGTGGTGGAGCTGCCCAAGTACACCCTGAACCTCGCCTCTGAACGCCATTAATTAGAGATGAGTGAATCGCACATGCAGCATCCAGTGGTGCTTCAGTGATATGGTTGAAGGCCGTGACCCCCAAGGGGCACGGCCTTTTTTGTATTCGTTATTTTCTCTTTGCCAACAAGCTCTTTCCCATAAAGAGAGCTGATAAATAGTGCCAATAAAAAGGAAGCAAGAAACGATGGCTGACATGATGAAGGTAGCATTATCCACCCAGGCTGCTGCTGCTCACTGGGGCGAAGGGGCCCTGCTCAGTTTTAATGGCGATGAGGCCAGCATTCACCTCAATGCTCTCTGTCAGGAGAAGGATGCTCTGCGCTCGGTGCAGCGTGCCGCTCGTCGTCTCGAATCTACCGGGATCAAGGGCGTGAAACTGGTCGGTGAGGGTTGGGATCTGGAGCGTCGTTACGCGTTCGCTCAGGGTTTCTACGCCGCCAAGGGAGCCCGTGAACTGGACTTCGGTGCTCAGAACGAGTCTGATGCCAGCGAACTGGATGCGCTGCTCAAGGCGGCCCGCTGGGTACGGGATATCACCAATGGTTGCCCGGAAGAGATCTACCCCATGAGTCTGGCGGAATCTGCGCTGTTGCTCATTCGTGGTCTGGCTGGCGATCAGGTCACTGCCCGCATCACCGCCGGTGAAGCGCTGCGCGAGTCGGGTCATATCGGGATCTGGTCGGTCGGCCGTGGCAGCGAGCGCGAGCCGGTGCTGCTGGAGCTCGACTACAACCCGACCGGTGATCGCAATGCGCCCGTGGTGGCGGCGCTGGTGGGCAAGGGGATCACCTTCGACTCCGGTGGCTACTCCATGAAGTCCTCTGACAACATGCTGCCGATGAAGTCCGACATGGGTGGCGCCGCCATGGTCACCGGCGCGCTGGCGCTGGCTATCAGCCGAGGTCTTAAGCAACGGGTTAAGCTCATTCTCTGCTGCGCCGAGAATCTGGTCTCCGGTCACGCCTTCAAGCTGGGCGACATCCTTACCTACAAGAATGGTGTCTCGGTCGAGATCCAGAACACCGATGCGGAAGGACGCCTGGTGCTGGCCGATGGCCTGATGGCGGCTTCCGACAGCGGCGCGGCTTATATCCTTGACGCTGCGACCCTGACCGGGGCCGCCAAGATGGCGTTGGGCCGTGACTACAACGCGGTGTTTGCCCTCGATGAGGCCGAACAGCAGCGTGCGCTGGCCGCAGCCAAGCAGGAAAACGAGCAAGCGTGGGCGCTGCCGCTGGAACCCTGGCATGCCAGCCAGCTCACCTCGGCCTTTGCCGATCTGGGCAACGTCGCTTCCGCCGAAGGCACCGCCGGTGCAACCACGGCAGCTGCGTTCCTCTCCCGCTTCGTGCGCGATGAGGGCAAGGGGTGGGTGCACCTGGATCTGGCGGCCTCCTATCAGAAATCGGGCAACGATCTGTGGGCAACCGGCGCCAAGGGTCACGGTCTGCGCACCATCGCACGCTGGCTGCAGGAGGTGACTGCATGAATGTCTGGTTAAGTCGTGAATTTGCACCGGCCGAGTGGGGGGAGGGGGCACTGCTTTCGCACCGCGCCGATGGCATGGTGATCCACCTGGTGACGGCCAATCCGCTGCTCGATATTCAACAAGCAGCACGTCGTCTCTGCCAGCAGGGGATCCAGAAAGTGACCCTGATGGGCCACTGGGAGCGTGAGCAACAGTGGGCCTTCGCCCAGGGGCTGCAGACGCCCAAGGTTGAAGTGCAACTGCAGTGGGCCATGTCTTCGGAAGAGGATCGGGAGGAGCTGGAAGCGCGCTGGCTCTGTGGTCGCTGGGTGCGCGAGATGACCAATGCGACTCCGGAGCAACTGGGGCCGCTGGAGCTGGCGGTTGAAGCCGCCTCTTTTATTACCGAGTTGGCACCGGACAAGGTGAGTCACCGCATTTTGAAAGGTGAAGCGCTGCAACAAGCGGGTTGGGTCGGTCTTTATCAGGTCGGCCGTGGCAGTGAGCGCGAGCCGGTGCTGCTGGAGCTCGATTTCAATCCGGGACGGGATCCCAAAGCCCCGGTGGCGGCGGCACTGGTGGGCAAGGGGATCACCTTTGATTCGGGCGGTTACTCCATGAAGAGCTCCGAGGGGATGCTCACCATGAAGTGTGACATGGGTGGCGCCGCCATCGTCACCGGTGCACTGGCGTTGGCCATGCTGCGCGGGCTCGACAAGCGGGTGAAGCTGATCCTCTGTTGCGCCGAGAACCTGGTCTCTGGCCATGCTTACAAGCTGGGCGACATTCTTACCTACAAGAACGGTACCACGGTCGAGATCGTCAATACTGACGCCGAGGGGCGGCTGGTACTGGCCGATGGCCTGCAACTGGCCAGTGACAGCGGCGCGCCGATCATTATCGATGCTGCGACTCTGACTGGCGCTGCGGTGATGGCGCTGGGTGGTCGCTACAACGCCCTGTTCGGTCTTGATAAAGGGTTGGTCAGCCGGGCCATGACCTATGCCGATGCAGAGCAGGAACCGGCCTGGCCACTGCCGCTGGAACCCTGGCATCGTCAGCAGTGCCCCTCCCATTACGCCGACACGGCCAACAGTCGTCCGCTGAAGGGGGGCGGGCCGGGTGGCGCTTCCAATGCGGCGGGTTTCCTCTCCCGTTTCGTTGCCAATGAGGGGATGGGCTGGCTGCATATCGATCTGGCGGCCTGCTTCTGTGACAACGGTGATGCCCTCTGGGCTCCGGGGGCCAACACCCTGGGGATGCGGACTATTGCGCGCGCCCTGCTGGCGGAGGCCAGATAAGTGAGACAAGGCACCTTCGGGTGCCTTTTTTCTGGCGCTCAAAAAATGAGCAAAATATGCAGTTTTGGCGGTTTAGGGGAGTTATCGTGCGCAAGCGCACATATTTTCCGGCTCTGCTCGGCCAAGATGAGTACGAATGTTGATTGCAAGGATGCTGCGTTTAATAAAAAGTTGCTATTTTGTGTGTTTTTCCGGTTTTTGTTTACGTATAATCGCCAGCGAACATGGATTTTAACAATAAAACTCTGTAGTTAAGGAAAGATATCAATGGCCATCGAACGTACTTTCTCTATCGTCAAACCGGATGCCGTCAGCAAGAACCTGATCGGTGAGATCTATCACCGTATGGAAAGCGCTGGCCTGACCATTGTTGCTGCTAAAATGCTGCGTCTGACCAGCGAGCAAGCTGCCGGTTTCTACGCCGAACATCAAGGCCGTCCTTTCTATGATGCGCTGGTGACCTTTATGACTTCCGGTCCGGTCATGATTCAGGTACTGGAAGGGGAAAATGCCGTTCAGCGTTACCGCGATCTGATGGGATTGACCAATCCTGAGCAAGCGCTGGCCGGTACCCTGCGTGCCTGCTATGGCGAGAGTATCGACCGCAACGCGGTGCACGGTGCGGACAGCTTTGCCTCTGCCCAGCGTGAGATCGCCTACTTCTTCAATGAGAGCGAGCTCTGCTCTCGCGATTGATCACTCGCTTGATCTCTGCAAGGGAGCCTCGGCTCCCTTTGTTGTTTTCGCCAATCATTCAATATCCCTCTATTCTCCAGGTGGAAAGCCAGACCCATTATTTGTACAATGCCGCCCCCTGACGTCGTCAGCCAATAATTGATGAAGTGTTTGAACTGAGGCCATTGATGAGCGAAACAAAAATCAACCTGCTGGATCTTGATCGGGATGCCATGCGTGCCTTTTTCGTCGAACTGGGCGAGAAGCCATTCCGGGCAGATCAGGTCATGAAGTGGATCTATCACTTTGGGTGTGATGATTTCGATCAGATGACCAACGTCAACAAGGTGCTCAAGGAGCGCCTCAAGGCTATCGCCGAGATCAAGGCGCCCGAGATCAGCCGCGAGCAGCGCTCTGCCGATGGCACAATCAAGTGGGCCCTGCAGGTGGGTGATCAGGAAGTAGAGACCGTCTATATCCCTGAAGATGATCGGGCGACGCTCTGCGTCTCCTCCCAGGTGGGCTGTGCCCTGGAGTGCAAGTTCTGCTCTACCGCCCAACAAGGCTTTAACCGCAATCTGAAAGTCTCCGAGATCATCGGTCAGGTGTGGCGTGCTGCCCGTGTGGTCGGTGGCAAGCGTCCCATCACCAACGTGGTGATGATGGGGATGGGCGAACCGCTGCTCAACCTCGCCAACGTGGTGCCCGCCATGCGTCTGATGATGGATGACTACGGTTTTGGCATCTCCAAGCGTCGGGTGACTATCTCCACCTCTGGCGTGGTACCGGCGCTGGACAAGCTGGGCGACCAGATCGACGTGGCGCTGGCCATCTCCCTGCATGCACCGAACGACAAGCTGCGCTCCGAGATCATGCCGATCAACGACAAGTACAACATCGAGGAGTTCCTCGCCGGTGTCCGTCGTTACCTCGAGAAGTCCAATGCCAACGGTGGTCGGGTGACCGTCGAGTATGTGCTGCTCGATCATATCAATGACGATATGCAGCATGCTCATGAGCTAGCCAAGGTGCTCAAGGATACCCCGAGCAAGATCAACCTGATCCCGTTCAACCCCTTCCCGGGCAACCCTTACGGCAAGCCGAGCAACAGCCGTATCGATCGCTTCTCCAAGGTGTTGATGGAGTACGGTTTTACCGTGATTGTGCGCAAGACCCGTGGCGATGACATCGACGCCGCCTGTGGCCAGCTGGTGGGGGACGTGATTGACCGTACCAAGCGAACTATCAAAAATCGGATGCAACAGGATGGGATTTCCGTCAAAATGGTTTAAATGCTAAGCCATTGTATAGACAGGGAATGGATACACGTACATTGATCGTAGTGGCAGCGCTCTGTGCGCTGCCAGGCTGTGTGACCGAGACCACTTACGCTGGCCAGAACTCGACTCAGCGTGAAGTGGGCCCCGACCTTAAGGCGGCTGCCCAAACCCGCCTCGACTTGGGTATTCAGTACCTGCGTCAGGGCAATGCCGAGCAGGCCAAGTTCAATCTTGACCGCGCCCTCCAGTATGATCCCTCCAACCCCCAGGTTCAGATCGGTTTTGCCTACTTTTACCAGAAGGTAGGAGATTTCAAGGCGGCTGAGACCTATTACAAAAATGCCTTGGCCATGGATCCGTCCAATGCTGACGCAATGAACAACTACGGGGCCTTTCTCTGTGATCGCGGACGCTATGCCGAGGCAGATCAGGCGTTCAACCAGGCGGTTGTTCAGCCAGGCTACGTAAAAATTGCTGATACCTATGAAAATGCGGCACTTTGCGCTCAGCAAAATCATAGAAATGATAAAGCAAGCGAGTACTATCGCTTGGCCTTGGGGTATAATCCCCGCAATCCAAGGTTATTGCTGGACTTGGCTGAGCTTTCCATGAAAGATGGCAAGCTGCCTGATGTACAGTCCTACCTCGCCCGTTTTGCCGATGTGGCAGACGAGAACGAGGACAGTCTCTGGTTGAGGCTGCGGCTGGCGCAGGCGATGGACAAGCCGGCATTACTTCACCAATTTGGGACTGAGCTGGTAAGGCAATATCCCACTTCGCAACAAGCCAAGCGTTATTTAGCCAATGACTATTGAACAGCAACACGATTTCCAAGACGACTCTCAGGCAGTAGGCCCAGGCCAATTGCTGCGCAACGCCCGCGAACAGCTTGGCTGGACACGAGAACAGGTTGCGTCCCGCATTCACCTTCGTCTGACCCTGATCGCCGCTATCGAATCGGATTCCTACGACAAGCACACGTCCCATACCTTTATCCGGGGCTATTTGCGCACCTATGCCAAGTTGGTGGGGATCTCCGAAGAGACTATTCTGGCCGCTTACGACAAGCTGGGGCTGACTCCCCCCGACAATATCGACATGCAAAGCTTCTCCCGTCGTTCCCGCCAGCAAGCCAACGACAGTCGGCTCAAGGTAGTGACTTGGCTGGTGATCCTGGTGTTGATTGCGCTCTCGGTCGCCTGGTGGTGGCAGAGTACTGCCCGTCGTTCCGCCGGTGATGAAGCGTTGGCTGCTACCGAGATGAGTGCTACCAGTTCGACACCGGCTGCGCCCGCTATCACGCCGCCTGATGCCATCAACACAGATCCGGTGGAAGGGGCTGCCATTGCACCTGCCGCCACTGATGTAACTGCCCCTGCGGTAGTCTCTGACGCGACGGGTACCCTCGCCCCAGCCTCTGCTGCCGTGGCCCTGACCGATGTCAGTGCTGCAGTCGGCACAGCCACTGCTGTTGCGGCATCCGGAGCCAATGGCACCCAATCTGAAGAGGCTGTCGTTGACCCGGCGACTGCGCCGCAACTGAAGATGAGCTTCACCGCCGATTGCTGGCTGGACGTGAAGGATGCCAACGGCAAGACCCTGTTCAGTGGTCTGAAGAAGGCCAATGACGAGCTGGTGCTGGAAGGTGCCGAGCCCCTGAAGTTCATCGTTGGCGCGCCGATGGCCGTCAAGCTTGACTACAAGGGCAAGTCGTTTGATATGAGCCGTTACAACAACGGTCGTACAGCCCGCTTCTCACTGCCGCAGGAGTAACCTGTTTCCCATGTCTGTTCACGAAAAGTCATCTCACGAATCTCCTATTGTTCGTCGTAAATCCAGACAGATCATGGTGGGTAATGTACCGGTTGGGGGCGATGCCCCCATCACGGTGCAGACCATGACCAACACCAAGACCACCGATGTTGCCGCCACTGTCGAGCAGATCCAGCGGATCGAGCGGGTCGGTGCCGATATCGTCCGTGTCTCCGTGCCCACCATGGAAGCGGCGGAAGCCTTTAAGCTCATCAAACAGCAGACCCGTATTCCTATCGTTGCCGATATCCACTTCGACTATCGCATCGCCCTGAAAGTGGCCGAATACGGTGCCGATTGCCTGCGTATCAACCCGGGCAACATTGGCAATGAGCAGCGAGTGCGCTCCGTTGTCGACTGCGCACGCGACCTCAATATTCCGATCCGTATCGGGGTCAATGGTGGGTCGCTGGAGAAAGATATTCAGGAGAAGTATGGCGAGCCGACCCCGGAGGCACTGGTGGAGTCCGCCATGCGTCACGTGGAGTATCTCGATCGCCTCGATTTCCAGAACTTCAAGGTGAGCGTCAAGGCGTCCGATGTGTTCCTCGCGGTTGGCGCATATCGCCTGCTGGCCAAGCAAATCGAGCAGCCGCTCCATCTGGGCATCACCGAAGCGGGCGGTTTCCGTGCCGGTGCAGTGAAGTCAGCCATCGGTCTGGGTATGCTGCTCACCGACGGCATCGGCGATACCTTGCGCATCTCGCTGGCCGCCGATCCGGTGGAGGAGGTGAAGGTCGGTTTCGACATCCTCAAATCCCTGCGCATTCGCTCCCGTGGCATCAACTTCATCGCTTGCCCATCCTGCTCCCGTCAGGAGTTTGATGTTATTGGCACGGTCAATGCGCTGGAAGAGCGGCTTGAAGACATCATTACCCCGATGGATGTCTCCATCATCGGCTGTGTGGTGAATGGCCCGGGCGAAGCACTGGTCTCTGACCTTGGTCTGGCGGGTGCCGCCAACAAGAGTGCCTTCTACGAAGGGGGCCAGCGAGTAGATCGGCTCGACAACAAGGATCTCGTGCCGGTACTGGAGCGCCGTATTCGCGCCCGGGCCGCCATGATGGATCCCGCCAACCGGATCCTGGTGGACAAGGATTGAGCAAATCGGGGCCGCATTGGGCGGCCTTTTTCCCAGGTGACTGATTTATAATCCCGCATCCGGATCCCCTGATTTTACCTTGGGGGTGAAAATCTCTATAATGCGGCCAAATTTTACCTCTTTTTCTCGAGTATCAACGTGGCAAAACAGATCCAAGCTATTCGCGGTATGAATGATTGCCTGCCGGAGCAGAGCCCGGTATGGCAGAAGGTTGAACAGATCCTGCGCCAGGTCGTTGCCAGTTATGGCTATAGCGAAGTGCGCATGCCGATTGTCGAGCAGACCCATCTGTTCAAGCGCGCCATCGGTGAAGTGACCGACGTGGTCGAAAAAGAGATGTACACCTTTGAAGACCGCAATGGCGACAGCCTGAGCCTGCGTCCGGAAGGGACCGCCAGCTGCGTTCGTGCCGGTATCGAGCACGGTCTGCTTTACAACCAGGAACGCCGGATGTGGTACATGGGCCCCATGTTCCGTCACGAGCGTCCCCAGAAGGGCCGTTACCGCCAGTTCCACCAGTTCGGTGTCGAGCTGTTTGGCATCAACGGTCCGGATATTGACGCTGAATTGATCATGCTGACCCACCGCCTGTGGCGTCTGTTTGGCATCAGCGAGCATGTGACCCTGCAGCTCAACACCCTGGGCCAGAGCGCCGAGCGTGCCGCTTACCGCGATGCGCTGGTGGCCTATCTGGAGCAATACAAGGATCAGCTGGACGAAGAGAGTCAGCGCCGCATGTACAGCAACCCGTTGCGGGTGCTCGACTCCAAGGATGAAAAGGTACAGGCCATTCTGGTCGGTGCCCCGCGTCTGTTCGACCATCTGGGCGAAGAGAGCCTGGCCCACTTCGAGGGGCTCAAGCGCCTGCTCGAGTCCGCCGGTATCAAATACGAAGTCAACGAGCGTCTGGTGCGTGGCCTTGACTACTACAACCTGACCGTGTTCGAGTGGGTCACCAACAGTCTGGGTGCTCAGGGCACCGTCTGTGCCGGTGGTCGCTACGACGGTCTGGTGGAGCAGTTGGGCGGTCAACCGACCCCGGCCGTGGGCTTTGCCATGGGCATGGAGCGTCTGGTGCTGATGCTGGAGACCCTCGAGCTCAACGGTGATATCCACCCGGCGGTCGATGTCTATCTGGCGATGGTGGGCGAGGGGACCGAGCAGGCTGGCTTCCAGTTGGCCGAGCGTCTGCGTGATGCCCTGCCGGACTTGCGCCTGATGAGCCACTGCGGTGGTGGCAACTTCAAGAAACAACTCAAACGTGCCGACAAGAGCGGCGCGGCTATCGCCCTGATCCTTGGTGAAACCGAGGTGCAAAACGGGGAGATCACTATCAAATATCTGCGTGGTCAGGCCGAGCAACAGACCGTCAAGGTTGACGCCGCCATTGCCCTGCTGGCAGCCAAAGGAGAGTAAGCTGTGGAAGTCTATACCACCGAAGAACAACAGGTTGAGGTTATCAAGGAGTGGTGGAAAGAGAACGGGACCTCGGTAATTGCCGGGACCGTGATCGGTCTGGTTGGTCTGTTCGGCTGGCGCTACTACAACCAGTACCAGCAGGAAACCATGGAGGCCTCCTCCCAAGCTTACAACCAGGTGATTACCCAGCTGGCCAAGGGCGATGCCGCCGGTTTCGAGCAGGCTCAGCTGTTTGTCTCAGCCAACAAGGGTGACTCTTACGCCGAGCTGGCTGCCCTGCAGCTGGCCGCTGCCGCCGTCAAGGCGGGCAAACTGGATCTGGCTGCCGAGCAGCTGACCCTGGTGGCCACCAGTGGTGACGAGAGTATTCGTCCCATCGCAGCGCTGCGTCTGGCCCGGGTGCTGAGTGATCAGGGCAAGGCCGACGAGGCACTGGCCAAGCTGGCTACCATCCAGAATGACGCCTTCAAGGCTCAGGTGGCCGAAGCCCGTGGCGATGTGCTGCAAAAGCAGGGCAAGACCGAAGAGGCCCGTGATGCCTATCAGGCAGCGGCGGATGCCGGTGGCCTGCAAGGTAGTCAGGAACTCAAGCTGAAAATGGACGATCTGGCCCTGTCGGCCGTTGCGACTGGTGAGGCACCGGATGCGTAATCTATTCAAAATGGTGGTGTTGGGGGCTGCGGTCTCCTTCGCCTTGCAGGGTTGCTCCCTGTTCAGTTCGGAAGAGGATCTCAACCCGATGGCACCGCTGCCCAAGGTTGAATCTGCCTTCACGGCCGACACCGCATGGTCATCAACCGTGGGTGATGGCATCGGCAACTTCTACTCCCAGCTCAAGCCGGCAGTGGAAGATGAGCGCATCTATGCAGCAGCCCGTGACGGCGATGTGACCGCGTTTGATCGGGCCAGTGGTGATCGCCTCTGGACCGTCGATCTGGCCGATCTGCCGGTCAACGCTGACAAGCGCAGTGCCCGCCTTTCCGGTGGTCTGGTCTCCCGCTATGGCAAGCTGTTCCTCGGCTCCGAGAACGGGGTGGTCTACGCCCTGAACGAAGAGAACGGTGAAGTGCTGTGGCAGACCAATGTACCCGGCGAAGTGGTGGCGAGCCCCGCAGTGGAAGATGGTCGGGTGGTGGTGCTGACCACCTCCGGTCGCCTGATTGCACTCGATACTGATGAAGGCAAATTGCAGTGGACCCTCTCCGAAGAGCAACCACCGCTGACCCTGCGCAGTGCCGGTGCCCCGGTGATCACCAATGGCGCCGTCATTTACGGTCGTGCCGATGGCAAGGTGGGCATCGCCCTGCTGAGCAATGGCCAGCCGGTGCGCCAGTCCAAGGTGGCCGACCCGCGCGGTGCCACCGAACTGGACCGTATGGTCGACGTTGATGCCAGCCCGCTGATCGCCGGTGATGAGCTCTATGCCATCGCCTACAACGGTCAGCTGATGGCGCGCAAGCTGATGACTGGCGACGAAGTGTGGAAGCGCAAGTATTCCGGTTATCGCGATCTGGCGATGACCGGCAATGCCATCGTGCTGACCGACAGCCGCAGCCATCTGTTTGCCATCGATCGTCGCAACGGTCTGGAGCTGTGGTCCAACACCCAGCTGGAGAATCGTACCGTCACTGCACCTGTCATCTTCGGTGACTATGTGGTGGTGGGTGATGTGGAAGGATACCTGTATTGGCTTGATCGTACCGATGGGACCATCAAGGCGATGCAGCAGCTCGATAGCAGTGGTCTCTATGCCGCCCCGCTGGTGGATGGTGACACCCTGTATGTGCAGAGCCGTGACGGCAAGTTGTACGCCCTCAAGCGTCCTTGATCGTCCGATAATGTGAATATCCGGCTCCTGGTCTTCGGACCCGGAGCCTTTGTCGTCTTGAGAATGAGGCTTTTATGACTCCTGTAGTAGCCCTGGTGGGCCGCCCCAACGTGGGGAAATCCACCCTGTTTAACCGCTTGACCCGTACTCGGGATGCCCTGGTTGCCGATTTTCCCGGTTTGACCCGGGACCGTAAATACGGTCAGGCGAAGTTGGGCGAGCTGGAATTTATCGTGGTCGATACCGGCGGTATCGATGGCACCGAAGAGGGGATCGAGCTGAAGATGGCCGAGCAATCCCTGCTGGCCATCGAGGAAGCGGATGTAGTGCTGTTCATGGTGGATGCCCGTGCCGGTTTGACCGCAGCGGATCAAGCCATCGCCGAGCATCTGCGCAAGGCCCACAAGAAGGTATTTCTGGTGGCCAACAAGACCGACGGTATCGACGGTGATTCCGCAGTCTCCGAGTTCTACGGTCTGGCGCTGGGCGAGGTTTACCAGATCGCGGCCGCCCATGGTCGTGGCGTACTGAGCCTGCTGGAACTGGCCCTGGCTCCCCATCTGGAGACCCTGGTCGACGCGGCCACCGATGAAGATGCGCAGGATGAGGAAGAGGAGGACTTCGACGAAGAAGCCCTGCTGCGCATGGTGGCTGCCGGTGATCTGGATACCAAGGAAGATACCAAAGAGACCCCGTTTGCCGACCTGCCCATCAAGTTTGCCATCGTCGGTCGCCCCAACGTCGGTAAATCTACCCTGACCAACCGCATGCTGGGTGAAGATCGGGTCATCGTTTATGACATGCCCGGTACTACCCGTGACTCCGTTTACATTCCGATGGAGCGTGACGAGCAGAAGTATGTGGTCATCGATACCGCCGGTGTGCGTCGTCGTGGCAAGGTGCACGAGACGGTGGAGAAGTTCTCCGTCATCAAAACCCTGAAAGCCATCGAAGATGCCAACGTCTGCCTGCTGGTTATCGACGCCCAGGAGACCATCACCGATCAGGATCTCAGCATCCTCGGCTTCGTGCTCCACTCCGGTCGCTCCGTGGTGCTGGTGGTCAACAAGTGGGACGGTCTGGATCAAAAGGTGAAAGAGGATGTGAAGAACGAGCTGGATCGTCGCTTGGGTTTCATCGACTTTGCTCGCGTCCACTTCATCTCCGCCCTGCACGGTAGCGGTGTTGGCCACCTGTTTGAATCCATTCAGGAGGCTTACCAGTCCGCGACTCGCCGCACCAGCACGGCGATGCTGACCCGCATCATGCAGATGGCGCAGGAAGATCACCAGCCGCCAATGGTCAATGGTCGCCGCGTCAAGCTCAAATATGCTCACGCCGGTGGCTACAACCCGCCGCGTATCGTGATCCACGGCAACCAGCTCAACGACTTGCCGGACTCCTACAAGCGGTATCTGATCAACTACTTCCGCAAGTCCCTCAAGATCATGGGCTCGCCGATCCGGGTCGAGTTCCAGGAGTCGGTCAACCCGTTTGAAGGCAAGAAGAACACCATGACTCTGAGTCAGGAACGTCAGCGCAAACGCCTGCTGAAAATGAAGAAGAAATAAGTCCTTGCGGCTGCCCTTACCGGCAGCCGCTTTGTTATCCCCGCGGCGCAAGGTGTGGGATGAGGGAGGGGGATCTGGCATGGGCATTCCCATGCCAGATCCACTTTACGAGGAGTTGATAATGCAAGCCCCGCTTTGTCCATCATGCCAGGCTGAACTGGATACTCGCAGCAAGGAGCAGACCTGTGGTCAGTGTCAGGCCCATGTTCGCGTCACGGCCATCTGCCCTACCTGTCAGCAGGAGCTGGAGCGGCTCAAGGCATGCGGTGCAGTCGATTATTTTTGTAATCACTGCAATTCGCTGGTCTCCAAGCGTTCAGTGCATTTCTGCGCCGCCATCCAGCCAGTCTGAGTAAAATGCAGAGCATAAAAAACCCGGCTAATGCCGGGTTTATGCTGTCTGCTCTGCGATAAGCAGGGTATACGATCGATTTCTGCGCCACAGGTTGCGCTTGATGTCATTAAGCTTGAGTTTGCGTCTGGGGCTCCAGCCGCATTTCGCTTTTCTGACCAGACTGATTTTTCTACGTTTTTGCATCTTGGTCTCCTCCCAACTGGGTGGCCATCCCGGCCTTGGGTCATTGATGGAGCCCATCCGAAATTGCTGTTATTTAATCTCTCAACATAATGAAAACAATGCGATTTCGGATAGGCTCCGATGTGATCGGATGGTAACAGAGAAGTTTGTGTGAAAACAGCCGAATAATGGTTTGTTAGCGTATGGTGATCTGATTGACCACCTCGGCGATGATGGTGGGGCGCTCGACCAGCTCAGGTTCACTGTCGTTGTCGAGGGTTTCACGCTGGTGTGCCTTCTGCTGTTCGTTGTCGAGCCAGAGCAGGCTCTGGTAGTACTGGCGCACGTTGTTGACATAGTTGCGTGCCTCGCTGCCTCGGGCGTAGCCATAACGCACCTTGCGATGCCAGCGTGCCTGTTGCAGCAGTGGCAGTACCTCTTTTACATCGCTCCAGGCATCGGGGTTCTTGCCCAGATCCTTGGTCAGACGACGGGCATCCATCATATGGCCGTAACCGATGTTGTAGGCGGTAAGGGCAAACCACACCTTCTCGTCATCGGGCACGGAATCCGGCACCTTCTCCATCATCTGTTGCAGATAGAGGGCGCCGCCCTTGATGCTCTCTTCCGGATGGAGCCTATCGTTAACCCCCATCGCCTTGGCGGTGGGCTCGGTCAACATCATCATGCCGCGCACGCCGGTGTAAGAGCGGGCTTGCGGATCCCAGTGGGACTCTTGATAGCTGATGGCGGCGAGCAGGCGCCAGTCGATATTTTTGGCGTGGGTCTGGAACAGCGGTTGGTACTTGGGCAACAGGCTCTTGGCACGCTGCAGGAAGGTACGGGTATCGACAAAGTCAAAGTTCTGCACGTGGCCGAAGTACTTCTCGTCCAGCTTGGCAATGGCACCATCCATGAAGCGCTGTCCGAAGAAGTCGATGACGCTGGCATAGAGGCTGTCATCGGGCAGTTTGCTCATGGCCCACGCGACAGTCTGCTTCTGGGCCAGGGTCAACCCTTCAGTGAGCTCCGGGTAGTAGCGCTGGGTACGGGCCAGCACGGTATCCTGCACCACTGTGTAGTCAATCTTGCCATCCACAACCTGCTTGAGCAGCTCTTCGACATCTGCCTGGGTATTGGTACTCCACTCCAGCTGGGGGTTCTCCTGGCTCAACTCTTTGAGCAGGTCTTCACCGCTGGAGCCAGCAGCCACCACCAGCTTGCCTTTGATGTCGTTCAATGAGGCCGGTTTGGGTTTGCCATTGCGATAGACCAGCTTGGGCGAGACCTGATAGAAGCCAGGGCCAAAGCGGAACAGCTCGCGCCGTTCGGGGGTGACCATGATGGCGGCCGCAGCCAGGTCGAGCTTGCCCTTTTCCAGCAGGGCAACCAGTTCATCTGTGGTGTCGACCGGGATGATGGTGAGCTTCACCCCCAACCAGTCGGCGTAATTTTTCGCCAGCTCGTAATCGAACCCCTGAGCAAGGTCGTCACGCTGGTAATAGGAGGTGGGGCCATAGATGGTACCAACCCGGATCTCGCCGCGTTGGCGGATCTGCTCCAGCTGGCTGGAGGGGTTATAGAAGTCGCAGCCAACTTGCGTCAGCGTCAACAATAGCCCGATAAACAGTCGAAAAATGCATCGCAAGTAGGTGAGTACCCTTGTTGAAAAAATCGGCATTAGTCAAAAAAGAGGCACCTTTATACCAGAGAGTGTGCGCAGAGTCACACTGCACGAAATGAGAAAAACGTTTGTCCGCTGTGAGTCAGCTCCCTATAATACGCGCGTCTCAATTCCCCCCACTTCAAAACTTGGTGAGAAAGGTCATATGGATATCTTGCGTGGTGCCCCTGCACTGTCTGAGTTTCGTGTCCAAAAACTGCTGCAACGATTTGCGCAGATGAAACAGGAGAGAGGAGTAGAGATAGAGGATGTCTATGCCGAATACGTGCACTTTGCCGAGCTGGCAAGCCCGCTGTCGCCCCCGGAGCGAGCGACCTTGGGCCAGCTTTTGCGCTACGGCCCGACTATCCCCGAACACACCCCCAGCGGTCAGCTGTTTCTTGTTACCCCCCGTCCCGGCACTATCTCCCCCTGGTCTTCCAAAGCAACCGACATCGCCCACAACTGTGGCCTGAAACAGGTCAAGCGGCTGGAGCGCGGTATTGCCTATTACCTGACCATCAAAGGGCCGGGTGAGCTCAATGCTGCCCAACGCAGCGCCATTGCCGCCGTGCTCCATGATCGGATGATGGAAGTGGTGTTTGCCGAGATGGAAGCGGCGAGCGCCCTGTTTGCTCACCACGAGCCGCGCCCTTTTACCCAGGTGGATGTGCTGGGTGGTGGTCGCACCGCCCTTGCCGAGGCCAACGTGGCCCTCGGTCTGGCGTTGGCCGAAGACGAAATCGACTATCTGGTGGAGAACTTCACCAAGCTTGGCCGCAACCCCAACGACATCGAGCTCTATATGTTCGCTCAGGCGAACTCCGAGCACTGCCGCCACAAGATCTTCAATGCCGACTGGACCATCGACGGCGAGCAGCAGCCCAAGTCGCTGTTCAAGATGATCAAGAACACTTTCGAGCAGACGCCGGATCATGTCCTCTCTGCTTATAAAGACAACGCCGCCGTGATGGAAGGGAGCCAGGGTGGCCGCTTCTTCCCGAACCCGGCCAACGGCGAGTACCAATATCACCAGGAACAGGTCGACATCCTGATGAAGGTGGAGACCCACAACCACCCGACCGCCATCTCCCCCTTCCCGGGGGCGGCCACCGGTTCCGGCGGCGAAATCCGCGATGAAGGTGCCACCGGTCGTGGTGCCAAGCCCAAGGCGGGTCTGGTCGGTTTCTCCGTCTCCAACCTGCGCATCCCCGGCTTCGAGCAGCCCTGGGAGCAGGATTTCGGCAAGCCGAGCCGCATCGTCAGCGCTTTTGACATCATGCAGGAGGGGCCGCTCGGCGGCGCCGCGTTCAACAACGAGTTCGGTCGTCCGGCCATTCTCGGTTACTTCCGTACCTTCGAAGAGGAGGTGCCGAGCCACAACGGCATCGAGGTGCGTGGTTATCACAAGCCCATCATGCTGGCGGGCGGCATTGGCAATATCCGCACCGAACATGTCCAGAAAGGGGAGATCCCGGTTGGGGCTGCGCTGATCGTGCTGGGTGGCCCGGCGATGAACATCGGTCTGGGCGGCGGCGCGGCTTCCTCCATGGCCTCCGGCCAATCGGCAGAAGATCTCGATTTTGCCTCGGTACAGCGCGACAACCCCGAGATGGAGCGTCGTTGCCAGGAGGTGATCGACCGCTGCTGGCAGCTGGGGGACGACAACCCCATCGTCTTTATCCATGACGTGGGGGCCGGTGGTCTCTCCAACGCCATGCCGGAGCTGGTCAACGATGGTGAGCGCGGCGGCCGCTTCGATTTGCGCGCTATCCAGAGCGACGAGCCGGGCATGAGCCCGCTGGAGATCTGGTGCAACGAATCCCAGGAGCGTTATGTACTGGCGGTAGCGCAAGATAAGTTGCCGCTGTTCAAGGCGCTGTGCGAGCGCGAGCGTGCCCCTTATGCCGTGATTGGCACCGCGACTGAAGAGAAGCATCTGACCCTCTCTGACAGCCACTTTGACAACCAGCCCATCGATCTGCCGCTGGACGTGCTGCTGGGCAAGGCGCCCAAGATGCACCGCGACGTGGTGACCCTGCCTGCGCAAGGCAAAGCACTCCAGCTCGATGGCATCACCCTGAGTGACGCGGCCGAGCGGGTACTGCGCCTGCCGACCGTGGCGGAGAAATCCTTCCTTATCACCATCGGCGATCGCAGCGTAACGGGTCTGGTTAACCGCGACCAGATGGTTGGCCCCTGGCAGATCCCGGTGGCCGATTGCGCCGTCACTGCCGCCACCTACGACTGCTATCACGGTGAAGCCATGTCGATGGGCGAGCGTACCCCGGTCGCACTGCTCTCCCACGCCGCCTCTGCTCGTATGGCGGTTGCGGAAGCGCTCACCAACCTGGCGCCAACCCACATCGGGTCACTGAAGCGGGTCAAGCTCTCCGCCAACTGGATGGCCGCAGCCGGTCACCCGGGCGAAGATGCCGGTCTCTATGAGGCGGTCAAGGCGGTGGGTGAGGAGCTCTGCCCGGCCTTGGGCATCACCATCCCGGTGGGCAAGGACTCCATGTCGATGAAGACCCGTTGGCAGCAGGATGGCAAGGAGCAAAGCGTCACCTCGCCGCTTTCTCTGCTCATCTCCGCCTTTGCCCGGGTTGAGGATGTGCGCAACACAGTTACGCCGCAGCTGCGTACCGATCTCGGTGAAAGCGACCTTATCCTGATAGACCTTGGCAACGGCAAGCAGCGCCTCGGCGCCTCTGCCTTGGCTCAGGTCTATCGCCAGCTGGGTGACAAGGCGCCGGATCTGGACAACCCAGTCCAGCTCAAGGGCTTCTTCAACGCCATTCAGGCGCTGGTGGCCGATCGCAGACTGATCGCCTATCACGACCGCTCTGACGGCGGC
The DNA here is from genome assembly GCF_041929505.1 of Aeromonas sp. MdU4. Lineage (NCBI taxonomy): Bacteria > Pseudomonadati > Pseudomonadota > Gammaproteobacteria > Aeromonadales > Aeromonadaceae > Aeromonas > Aeromonas sp. MdU4. The sequence continues at coordinate 43,906 of NZ_JBHFMW010000004.1, forward strand.
CTGTTCGTCACCCTGACCGAGATGGCGTTTGCTGGTCACTGCGGCCTCGACATCCAGCTCGATCGCATCGGCGGCGAGCTGTTGCCTGCGCTGTTCAACGAAGAGCTGGGCGCCGTCATTCAGGTGCGCCGTGAAGACAAAGAGGCGGTGATGACCCTGCTGGCTGGTCACGGTCTGGCAGCCTGCTCCCATGTGCTCGGCACAGTGCGTGAGGGGGATCTCATCACCATGCAGCGTGCGGGTCAGGAGGTCTATCGTGCCAGCCGTACCGCCCTTCGCACCATCTGGGGCGAGACCAGCTGGCAGATGCAGCGTCTGCGTGACAACCCGGCGTGCGCCGACAGTGAGCACGCGGCCCGTCAGGACGTCACCGATCCGGGTCTGCATGCCAAGCTCAGCTACAACCCGTCTGAGGATGTGGCGGCTCCCTATATAGCCCGTGGTGTTTCTCCCCGTCTGGCGGTGCTGCGCGAGCAGGGGGTCAACTCCCACGTGGAGATGGCGGCGGCGTTTGACCGCGCCGGCTTTGCGGCAGTGGATGTCCATATGAGCGACATTCTCTCCGGTCGCATCAAGCTGGAGGAGTTCCAGACCCTGGTGGCCTGTGGCGGCTTCTCCTACGGTGACGTGCTGGGGGCGGGTGAAGGCTGGGCCAAGTCCATCCTGTTCAACGACAACGCCCGCGAGCAGTTCCAGCGCTTCTTCGAGCGCGGCGATACGCTATCTCTGGGTGTCTGCAACGGTTGCCAGATGATGTCGAACCTGCGGGATCTCATCCCGGGTGCCGATCTGTGGCCGCGCTTCGTGCGCAACCGCTCTGAGCGCTTCGAGGCACGTTTCAGTCTGGTGCAGGTGCAGGAATCCCCCTCGGCCTTCTTCGCCGGGATGGCGGGCTCGGTGATGCCCATTGCCGTCTCCCACGGGGAAGGGCGTGTCGAGGTGCGTGATGCCGCTCACCTGAACGCACTGCAGCAGAGCGGTCTGGTAGGGCTGCGCTTTGTCGATAACCGCGGCAGCGTGACCGAGCAGTACCCGGCCAACCCGAACGGCTCGCCGGACGGTATCACCGCCGTGACCACTACCGATGGCCGCGCCACCATCATGATGCCGCACCCGGAGCGGGTGTTCCGCACCGTGGCCAACTCCTGGCACCCGGACAATTGGGGCGAGGATGGAGCCTGGATGCGGATGTTCCGCAACGCCCGGGTTCGTCTGGGCTAATAACTACACACAAACAAAAACCGGCCCACGTGGCCGGTTTTTTTATGGCATCGCGCGACCTCAGGTCTGGCCGTGGCCCAGCTCATGGGGGGTGAAGTCCCCGCGATCGAGAATGCGCAGGCAGGCGTCCACCACCGCTGCATCCAGCTTGGTGCCGCGCAGTTCGATGATGTGGGCTCTGGCCTGAGGAATGCCGAGGGCGGCGCGGTAGGGGCGGTCCGATGACATGGACTCCACGATGTCGGCCACCGTCAGAATGCGGGCTTCCAGCAGGATCTGCTCGCCCTTGAGCCCCGCCGGGTAGCCGGAGCCGTCGAGATACTCGTGGTGCTGGTGGATCATCTGGGCGATGGGCCAGGGCAGGGCGACATCCTTGAGCACCTGGTAGCCAGCGATCGGGTGCTCCTTCACCAGATTGAACTCCTGTGGTGTCAGCCTGCCCGGTTTAGTGAGGATGTCGACCGGTACCTGGATCTTGCCGATATCGTGCACCATGGCTCCCAGATAAAGTCCCCGCAGCTGTTTTTCATCCAGCTTCAGCTCGCGTCCGATGGCCAGTGCCAGGGTCGCGACGTGTTTCTGGTGACCCGCGGTGTAGGGATCGCGCTGTTCGAGCACGGCAGCAATGGCACCGAGCGCATCTTCCAGTGCCAGCTCCAGTTGGCGGGCATGCAGTACCTTGTCACGTTGAGCGGCGAGATAGGCCTGCCGGGTGCTGCGGGCCTGCAGGCCATAGGCAAGGTAGTCAGCCAGCCCGCTGAATAAGCGCATCTCCTCATCCGTGAAGGTGTGGGCCTGTTCGCTATGAATAAGCAGGCCGCCGCGCAAAGTCGTGTGCCATTGTAGTGGTAATAGCAGGCGGGAGCGCAGGGTTGCTGAGTGGTGAACAAGTTCGGTGCCCAGCACCTCGTTGCACGTGGTGCCTTGGGTGATGACGTGGTGCAGAACCCGATCCCGGGTGAGCAGATCATCATTGGCAAACCAGACGGCGCTGCCCGCCTGTGCCATTACCTGTAGTTCTTGCTGGTCAGCAACTTCCTGCAGCACGGTCACAAGGGGAAAACGGCCATCGAAAGTAATGGCGTCACAGATCTCTTGCAGCAGCATCTGCTCATCGTCCTGCTCCAGCATGGCATGGTGGGCGCGGCCGATGGCCTCCAGTGTCCAGGTGTATTGCTGTAATCGCTCTTGCTGCTGTTTTTTCTCGGTGATGTCGTCGAAGAATACGCCGACCCCGATCACGGTGCCCAGTTCATCGCGCAGGGGAAACTTGGTAGTGCTTAGCCAGCGGTCCTCACCCCCCTTGAGATAGGGCTCTTCATGGCGCTGGGTCGCACCGCTGGCCATGACTTTCAGGTCGTCATCCCGATAGCGTTGGGCCAGCTCGGCCGGGAAAAAGTCGGTGTCGCATTTGCCTATGACCTGCTCCGGGGGAAGGGCAAGATCGTCAGCCAGCAACTGGTTGCAGGCGATAAAGACAGAGCGGGTATCTTTGAGCAGTACGCGGTAGGGCAACTGATCCATCACTTGATTAAACAGGGGAGAAGTCGCTGGCAAGGTGATGGCCAGTGGTTGCGGGGCGTCAGTGATTTGCTTTGACATCATTGGGTCTGCCTGGATCAGGTAGTGGTAAAGCGGTCGCCCGCTTGCCATACGGTGAAGCAGGCATCCACCACCTGCTCGTCATAATACACACCGGCATAACGGGTCAGCTCGGCGAAGGCCTCGGTCAGTGACATGGCTCGGCGGAAGGGGCGATGGGCCGTCATGGCGGCGAGAGAGTCGGCCACCCGGATGATCCGCGCTTCAAGACAGATAGCATCCCCCTGTAGCCCCTGCGGGTAGCCGCTGCCATCGATGTTTTCATGGTGCTGCAGCACTATGGTGGTGATGGGCCAGGGGAAGTCTATTTGTTGCAGGATCTCGCAACCGGCCTGCGGATGCTGCTTGATAAGTTCGAACTCTACGGGCCTCAGTTCGCGGGGGCGGGTGAGGATCTCTGCCGGGATCTGCAGCAGGCCGATATTGTGCACCATGGCTGCGAGACCGAGTCCATCCAGCCGCTCCTGAGAGAGTTGCAGATGCTGGCCGATGGCCAGCGCCAGGTCGTGCACGCGCCGCTCATGGCCTGCGGTGCTGGGATCCTTGTGGGCAATGGCGGAGGAGAGCGCCGCTATGGTTTGAAACAACAGGGTGCGCTGTTGCAGTTCACTCTCCTTGATGCGGGTGATGTCGACCAAGGCACCTATGGTGCCAGCCACTTCGCCTTGATGGTCATAGAAAATGTCCTTGAAGTTGAGCACCTGATAGCGTCGGCCACTGCGATCCAGCAGAAGGTGCTCGAAATATTGCGGTTGCCGGCTGCGCAGCACTTCTATATCTCGCCTGATGTACTCCTCAGCCAGCTCGGGAGGCAGGATTTCGTCCACCCGCTTGCCCAGCAGCTCGGCCTTGCTGATACCGGTGATCTGGGTGAAGGTCGGGTTACAGCTGATGAAACGCCCCTCGACATCCTTGTAAAAGACCGGGATGGGGATTGCCCTTAGCAGAGATTCGTTGAAGCGCTGCATGTCGACCAGCTCCGCTTGCTGGCGCAGGGCTAGCTGTTCGCTATCCCGACACAACTGGATGGCGCGCGCCAGGTTGCCAAGGATTGGACTGAACAGTTGGCAGAGTGGCTCACCCTGATGTTCCGGGTTGGGAGAGAGCAGCAACAGCAGATATCCCCCGTCGACCCTGAGACGATAGGCGAAGGGGTAAGAGCGGCTGCTTGGCAGTAGGAGGGGTGAGCGCAGGATGCATTGAGCGTCGTCGATGACCCAGGAGGGAAGTTTCACGGATTGCCCTTGATGCTGGAGCAACTGTTCGTCCCCGATCGCCTTGATGATCCTCTGCTCCCCGTGTGGCAACTGTTGCAGCACCACGCCGACCGGACAGGCACAGTGAAACATGAAACGCTGCAGTACCTTGGTTAGCAGGGCATCGAGGGTGACTTCGCGACCGATACAGAGGGCGAGATCACATACGATAGCCATGGCGTGGTCGTTGTTCATCGGAGCCCCTCTCCGTTACAGAGGATGGCGCCGTTGTGGAACAGGGGATAGTCTCCCGGCCGCAGGCTGCCAATTTCACCAAGGGAGAGGGCGCCGACCAACTCATGAGCACCGCTGTGGGCGAAGAGGGTCTCCAGCTCAAGCGCACTCTGCTCACCGAAGTGCTGTTGACGCCCGGCGCAGTAGTAGAGCTCGATGCGTTCAGGCACACCGTGCTGGCTGAGTTTCCCGGCCAGCTCGATGGCATGTGCGGTCGGACTTTGCGGCGCCTTGAGCAGCGTGAGGATACTGTGGTCAGGCACCTCTCCTACGCAGAGCAGCGCCCCCTCTTCGGTGACGGCGACCGGGATCCTCACGATGACGTCCCCATTGGCCCGCAGTAGCCCCAGTGGCAGGTGAACGCCGTACTGGTAGAACTGCTCCGGGGTGAGATGTTGCTGGAATTGCTGCCGGATCAGGGACTGGTAGCGGCTGAAGGCGGGCTCCCAGTCGATAAAGGAGATCTTGTTGCCCTCGCTGCTAGTGGCGAGCATGGGTTGGGCGGTGAGTTGATAGCCGTGCTCGAGCAGGGGATAGCTTTGATGAGGAAGTAGTGCGCAGCTGACCCCGTGATCCAGCAACTTATGATTGTCGAATAGACAGGGCATGGCTGTGAACTGGCCGCTGCCAGCATTGACGCCGGCATAGTTGACCTTGTCAGCCAGCCGCAGATAGATCCCCTCAAGGATGGAGGCGATGTTGGGGATCATGGCGTCGAAAGTGAGAAAGAGAGTGGGGGCTTTTTGTGGATCCGGCCATTGTGCGAGTCGGGAGGCCAGTTGTTCGCAGATAGTACCAGCAAGCTCATCGGCGCTCGCTGCATGGGGGAGCGGGATCAGTAGAGGGTTGTGTGATGTGGGGCGGGGCAGCAGCCAAGCTCCCCGATCATGAAAACCGTGCTGGCTGATAAGGCGCGGAAAGATGGCGCCACAGAGCTGGATGTCGACGTGCTGACACTGTTGCTGCAGTTCGGCCACGCACGCGGCATCCTGCTCGGCCAGCAACACATCGAGTCGTCCCCCTCGGTAAGGAAGCAGTGCATCGGTCAGTGGATGCGCATCAAATTGATGAAAATTAGGCTGCATCATCGCTCGGAACTCCATTCCTGCCAGTCTTCAATATATCAGCAAGGGGGCTGAGTGAATACCTGGCATTTTTTGATGAACAGCTATAAGCCATTATAAAGACGAACAAATTGGGTGCGGCGGTGTCCATCCAGTTTGTGGTGATGAAAAACCGGCCACTGGGGCCGGTTTTGATTGAGAGGTGATTGAGTTATTGCAGCACAACGTTCTGCAAGCCCTGCACCAGCGAGATGACGGGTTGGGGGTAGAGACCGAGCAATACCACCAGCGCTGCTGAGAGCAGCACCACCACGCCGCCGGAAGAGAGCGCCCAGTTGGCGCTGGCATCGCGCTGCTGCATGCCCGGTTCGCGCAGATAGAGGGTCACCATCACCCTGAGGTAGTAGTAGAGGCCTAGCGCACTGCCCAGGATGATAGCGGCGGAGAGCCACCAGAGCTGGGCCTCGACCGTCACACCGATGAGGTAGAACTTGCCGATGAAACCCAGCGTCATCGGGATACCCGCCAGAGAGAGCATCATCACGGTCAGTACGGCGGTCAGATAGGGGCGCTTCCAGAACAGGCCGCGATAGCTGTGCAGGGAGTCCGCATCTTTGCCGCGATAGGGGCTCGACATCATGCTGACGACACCAAAGGCCCCCAAGCTGGTGAATAGATACATCAGCAGATAGACCCCGGCTGCTTCAACCGGCATCTGGCCGATGCGGCTGGCAACGATTACCGCCAGCAGGTAGCCAAAGTGGGAGATGGAGGAGTAGCCCAGCATCCGCTTGATGTTGCTTTGCACCAGTGCCAGCAGGTTGCCGATAAGGATGGAGATGAAAGCCATGGCGGCCAGCAACCAGTGGATCATGGGATCGCTTGCGGCCGGTACGGCCAGATAGAAGCGCAGCAGTACGGCAAAGACGGCGACCTTGCTGACGGTTGCAAGGAAGGTAGCAACCGGTGCCGGTGCACCTTCGTAGACGTCCGGGGTCCAGAGATGGAAGGGCGCAAGGGAAAGCTTGAAGGCAAAGCCGACCAGCATCAGCCCAAGGCCGCCCATAAGCAAAGGATGGTGGGCCGGGCTCTGGACCAGAGTTACCCCCAGTGCATCAAAACTCAGGCTGCCAGCCTGGGCGTAGAGCAGAGCCATACCGAACAGCAGAAAAGCGGTGGCGGCGGCCGATAGCACCATGTATTTCACTGCGGCTTCCAGCGAGTGGCGCTCGCGATAGGCGTAACCGACCAAGCCGAACATAGGCAGGGTCAGCATCTCGATCCCGATAAACAGGGAAGCAAGGTGGCGGGAGCAGGCGAGCACCAGACCACCGGCCGTGGCGATCAGAAGCAGCAGGAAGAACTCCTCCCGGTTATCCGGGTAGGCTTTCAGCCATGACTGACCGAAGGTGCAGGTTGCCAGCGAGCCGATCAGCACCAGTCCCATATAGAACACAGCATAGCCATCGACCTGCAATAGCGGCGTAACCCCTTGCTCTCCCTGCGCTATCACGATGGGCAGGGAGAAAAGCGCCAGGTTGAGACCAATGATGGTGACGGTAAAGGCGGTAGTGACACAGCGGCGCCAGGCGATGGCCAGCATCAGGGCCGCCATGGCCCCGGTGGTCAGCAGCAGGGGAAGCAGTGCCAGCAGGTGGGAAGCGGAGAAAGTCATTGCAGAGCTCCAGCAGTTGGCAGCAGATACCAGTGCAGCACGTTGAGAAGGCTGCTGCTGGCGGTATCAATCACGGGTTGGGGATAGAGGCCAAGCAGTACCAGCAGGCCTGCAATCACCATCATCATGGTCAACTCGCGGCGATCAAGACCTTTCAGAATACTCGCGTCTTTGGCCGGGCCAAAGCAGGCGCGATGCAGCATGATGAGGGAGTAGACAGAAGCAAGCACCAAGCCGAAAGTGGCGATCGCAGTGATGACCGGGGCAACCTGGAAGCTGCCGACCAGGATCAGGAATTCGCCGACGAAGTTGCCAGTGCCCGGCATACCCAGAGAGGCGACCGAGAAGAAGAGCATTACGCCTGGCAGGTAACGCAGGCGCCCCCATAGGCCACCCATCTGGCGCAGATCTCGGGTGTGCAGCCGCTCGTAGAGCTGACCACACAGGATAAAGAGACCGGCGGCAGACAGCCCGTGGGCAATCATCTGTACTACGGCGCCCTGCAGAGCCAGTTCGCTGCCGGAGTAGATGGCGATCATCACAAAACCCATGTGGGAGATGCTGGTATAGGCCACTAACCGTTTGATGTCAGTCTGGGCAAAGGCCACGATGGCGCCATACACGATACCGATCAGGCCCAGCACCATGGCGTAGGGAGCAAATTCTGCCGAGGCTTCGGGGAACAGCGGCAGGGCGAAGCGCAGCAGACCATAGGCTGCGGTTTTCAGCAAGATACCGGCCAGGTCCACGGAGCCTGCAGTCGGCGCCTGACTGTGAGCATCCGGCAGCCAGCCGTGCAGCGGCACCAGCGGCATCTTGACGGCGAAGGCGATGAAGAAGCCCAGCATCAGCAGCCACTGTACGCCCTTGCTCATCGGGGTGTTGAGCAGGTCCAGATAGTTGAAGGTGAAGACACCGGTAGCATGCTGGTGGGTCAGCACCAGCCCGATGATGGCCACCAGCATGATAAGACCGCTCACCTGGGTGTAGATGAAGAACTTGGTCGCCGCGTTGATCCGTGATTTGCCGTCAGTGACCGAGTGGCCCCACAGCGCAATCAGGAAGTACATGGGAACCAGCATCATCTCCCAGAAGAAGAAGAAGAGGAACAGATCCAGCGCCATAAAGACGCCGAGCACGCCACCCAGGATCCAGAGCAGGTTGAGGTGGAAAAAGCCGATGCGTTGCACGATCTCTTTCCACGAGCAGAGGATCGCCAGCACCCCGATAAAGCAGGTGAGGATCACCATCAGCAGTGACAAACCATCCACTGCCAGATGCAGGGAGATGCCGAAGCGGGGGATCCAGGGCAGACGCCATTCGGCAGCCCATGGGGAGGCGGCACCCGTAACGCCCGCGCTATCGAGACCCATAGTGGCAAGCGAGAAATCACCACTTAGCCAGATGGCACAGGAGAGCAGCAGGCTGGCGCTCATGGAAAGAAGGGCAACCCAGCGGACAAACTGCCCGCCGAGACGCTCCATCTGCCAGCAGAGCAAGCCGCCGATGAAAGGAATTAACAAGATCCAGAGTAAGGTCACGGTATCAGCTCTCGTTCAAGTTCATGTGAGATTGCACGCCCTGTTCCATCAAGGTCAGCAAACAGCCCGGCTGTACGATTTTCGTGTGGTTCATCGCGTTTACCCCAGTAACAGCAGTGCCAGCACCAGTGTGGCACCGATCCCCATGGAGGCCGCATACCAGCGCAACTTGCCGGTGACCGTCCAGGCCAGCAGCTGGTTGCCACGCAGGGCAAACCAGGCGGGCAGTCCCATCATCCAGTCCAGCGGATCCTGCCCTACCAGACGGGTCGCCAGCAGATAGGGTTTGACCCACAGCTGGTCGTAGAGCCAGTCAAAGCCCCAGGCGTTGAGCCAGAGGGTGCTGAGCAGACGGCCCGGCGCGCTGTTGGCAATGGATGTGGCCAGACGGCGCTCACCAAGGAACAGGAACGCGGCCAGCGCTATGCCAGCAATGGCGATGAGGCCGGAAGTGATCTCCAAGGCGTGGCGACCCTCTTCGATATGGTCACCCGGGCCTGCGGGTAGTACCCCAGCCAGTGGTGGGGTGATCAGTGCCCCGATGCCGGTGGAGAGCACCAGCAGCACCAGCAGCGGCAGATGGTGAGCCAGACCGTGACCAGCATGTGCTTCTGTCTTGGCCTTGCCATGGAAGGCAATGAAGATGAGACGGAAGGTATAGAGGGAGGTCAGGAATGCCCCTACCAGACCGGCCCACAGCAGAGCGCTTTGGCCAGAGGCTTCTACTTGCCACAGGATGGCGTCCTTACTGTAGAAACCGGAGGTGACCAGCGGCAGCGCGGCCAGCGCCGAACCACCCACCAGGAAGCAGGCATAGACCAGCGGCAGGCTCTTGCGCAGGCCGCCCATCTTGAAGATGTTCTGCTCGTGATGGGTTGCGACGATAACGGCACCAGCGGAGAGGAACAGCAGCGCCTTGAAGAAGGCGTGGGTCATCAGATGGAAGATGGCCCCTTCCCATGCGCCAACACCGAGCGCCAGGAACATGTAGCCAATCTGGCTCATGGTGGAGTAGGCGAGGATCCGCTTGATGTCGGTTTGCACCAGGGCCGCAAAGCCTGCCAGTACTAGCGTAATAGCGCCAACCAGCCCGACCAGATGGAGGATCTCAGGGGCGAGCAGGAACAGACCGTGGGTACGGGCAATCAGGTAGACACCCGCGGTCACCATGGTTGCTGCGTGGATCAACGCGGAGACAGGCGTCGGGCCTGCCATCGCATCAGCCAGCCAGGTTTGCAGCGGCAGTTGGGCCGATTTGCCGACTGCGCCGCCGAGCAACATCAGGCAGGCGAGCGACAGGGCAGGGGAGCCTTCGGCAAACATGGTAGGAGCACGGACCAGCAGTTCGTGGATATTGAGGGTGCCCAATTCGCGATAAAGGATAAACAGACCGATAGCGAGGAACACGTCACCCACCCGGGTCACGATAAAAGCCTTGAGGGCCGCCGCGCCGTTGTTGCGATCCTTGTAGTAGAAGCCGATCAGCAGGTAGCTGCACAACCCCACCCCTTCCCAGCCGAGGTAGACAAACAGCAGGTCATCGGCCAGCACCAGAAACAGCATGCTGGCGATAAAGAGGTTGGTATAAGTGAAGAAGCGGGAGTAGCCCTCTTCCCCGCGCATATACCAGGAGGCAAACAGGTGGATGAAGAAGCCCACACCGGTCACTACGCCCAGCATAGTCAGCGACAGGCCATCCAGTGCCAGACTAAAAGTGGGAGTGAAGTGGCCCACTGCCATCCATTGCCACAGGCGCTGGACATAGACACCACCCTCGGGCGGGTTGGCCAGAAAGTCCATTCCGACCCAGAAGGTGGTGAGGGCCGACAGGCCAATGGAGCCAACCCCGATCAGGGCCGAGGTGCGCTCGCCAAACCGGCCAAGGGAGAAGGCCAACACCAGCCACCCCAGCAGCGGAAATAGAAAAGTCAGGTATAAGAGGCTCATCCGCGCATCTCGCTCACAGTGTCCACATTGAGGGTGTGGTAACGACGATAGAGCAGCAGTAACAGGGCAAGGCCAATACTGGCCTCCGCTGCTGCCAGAGAAATCACCAGTATGTACATGATCTGGCCATCGGCCTGGGCCCAGCGGCTACCCGCCACCACAAACGCCAGTGCCGACGCATTCATCATGATCTCTATGCTCATCAGGATGTAGAGCAGGTTGCGGCGGATCAGCAGACCGCATAAGCCGATGCAGAAGAGCACTGCGGCCAGCAGGAGGCCGTGCTCCATTGGGATTCCATTCATTGCTGACCTCCTTCTTGGGAAGTGCGGGAAGGTGTGCGAGGGACGGAGAGCACTTCGCCACTCTTCTCCTCACGACCCAGGTGATAGGCGGTAACCAGACCCGCCAGCAGCAGGATGGATGCGAGTTCTACCGCCAAGACGTAAGGGCCAAAGAGTGCGACACCGACCTGTTTGGCGGTGACCTCGGTTACCCCGAGCAGACCGCCAGTAACGCCGAGAATACCGTGGGCCAGAAAGCCGAGCAGGATCAAGGAGAGCAGGGCTGGGCCACCCCAAGTCATGGGGGTAAGCCAGTTCTTCTCTTGCGCCTGGGCACTGCCCAGGTTGAGCATCATCACCACAAACACAAACAGCACCATGATGGCACCGGCGTAGACGATCACCTGCAGAGCCCCCGCAAAAGCGGAGCCCAAGCAGAAGAAGATCATGGCCACGGCGATGAGGGAGATGATGAGATTGAGCAGCGCATGCATGGGATTGCTGGTGCTGATCACCCGCAGCGTACTGTAAATGGCCACCAGGGCCGAGGCATAAAATGCCAGTTCCATGATTGACTCCTCAGGGCAGCAGGCTCTTGACATCGATGGGTTTGGCTTCGTTTTCGGCATCTCCTTTCGGCTTGCCGTCGATGGCCATCCCGCTCATGCGATAGAAGTTGTAGTCAGGGTATTTGCCGGTGCCGCTTATCAGCAGATCTTCCTTCTCGTACACCAGATCCTGGCGGCGATATTCGCCCATCTCAAAGTCCGGTGTCAGCTGGATGGCGGTGGTCGGACAGGCCTCTTCGCACAGGCCGCAGAAGATGCAGCGGGAGAAGTTGATGCGAAAGAACTCCGGATACCAGCGACCATCTTCCCGCTCGGATTTTTGCAGCGAGATGCAGCCGACCGGGCAGGCGACAGCGCAGAGGTTGCAGGCCACGCAGCGCTCGTCGCCGTCCGGATCGCGGGTCAGCACGATGCGACCGCGATAGCGGGGCGGCACATAGACCGCTTCTTCCGGGTAGTTCAGGGTTTCACGAGGCCGCCAGGCATGGGAGAAGACCATGGCCAGACTGCGTAACTGGGTGCCAACACCCTGAATAATGCTAAATATTTTCATCTCGTGCCTCACTACACATTCATCAGCACTACTGCCGCAGTGACCAGCATATTGATCAGGGTCAGCGGCAAGCAGACTTTCCAGCCAAACGCCATTACCTGGTCAAAGCGCGGGCGAGGCAGGGAAGCCCGCAGCAGGATGAAGAACACCATGAAACAGGCGGTCTTCAGAGCAAACCAGATGAAGGGTGGCAACCAGGGGCCATGCCAGCCACCGAAGAAGAGGGTCACGATGAGCGAGGAGACCAGCACAATGCCGATATATTCGCCCACGAAGAAGAGACCCCACTTCATCCCCGCATACTCGATGTGATAGCCATCGGCGAGCTCTTGCTCGGCCTCCGGCTGGTCAAACGGATGACGGTGGGTGACGGCGACACCAGCAAACAGGAAGGTGACGAAGCCCAGAATTTGGGGTACCACGTTCCACAAATCTGCCTGTGCCTCGACGATATCCCGCAGGTTGAAGCTGCCGGTCTGGATCACGATCCCCATCAGCGACAAGCCAAGAAACACCTCGTAGGAGAGGGTCTGGGCCGAGGCTCGCAGGCTGCCAAGCAGGGAGTATTTGTTGTTGCTCGACCAACCGGCGAACAGCACCGCATAAACAGCCAGCCCCGCGATGGCCAGGATGTAGAGTAGCCCTACGTTAAGATCCGCTACACCCCAGGTGGGAGTAATGGGTACCACAGCAAATGCCAGAATAAAGGCAGTAAACGCTATGATGGGGGCCAGGATAAAGATCCTGCGATCGGCGAATGGCGGGATCCAGTCCTCCTTGAAGAACATCTTGACCATGTCGGCTGCCAGCTGCAGCAGGCCAAACGGGCCAACCCGGTTGGGGCCGTAACGGTCCTGCCACAGTGCCAGCAGGCGGCGTTCAATGAAGCTCATGAAGGCGCCAGCCCCCACGATCCCCACCAGCACGATCAGTGCTTTGCCGACCTCCAGCAACAGATCGATCAGCGAGTAGTTCATGCGATGACCTCCTGCAGGTTAGTGAGATAAGCCTGTTGCAGTGCGGTGGGCAGGCCGTTTACACCCAGTGGCAGACCGACCAGTCCCTGGTTAAGCTGTTCGCTCAGGCGCAGACGCAGTTGCCAGTGGCTACCGCCCCAGGAGAAGGAGACCTGATTACCGGCATGCAGTGCCAGACGCTGTGCATCAAGGGGATTGAGCACCAGCTCGGGTTCGTTCATTCGGGCCTGAATAACCGGGCTGCGAGCGGAGAGCTCCTCGCCGCCAAACAGCTGGGCATAGTTGACCACCAGCAGTGCCTCTGCTGCCTTGAAGGGAGCGGGGATAGTAGCAAACCAACCAAGGGTATCCTCTGTCGCCTCCAGCAGGCGGCGGCCAGGATCCCCAGCGCGCAGTTTGCCACCCACCTCATCCTGGAACTTATTCCAGGCGGAAGGGGAGTTCCAGCCCGGTGCCCAGGCGAACGGTACCTGTGGTAGAGGCTGGCGGGCACCGGCATACCCTTCCATAGAGAAGTTGAAGGGGGAGTCGGGATCCTGCGCTACCCGTGGCTCGCTGACGTTCTGATCCGCCAGCATGGAGGTGCGGCCGCTGTAGCGGTGCGGTTCGCGGGCCAGCCGCATGCCACGGATCCGCAAGCCTGCGTTGGGCGCCGCTTCCAGCATGGTGGCCAGCAGCGGGTTGCTGGTGGCGCAGTCATGGTTGATCTCATCGAAGTTTTGCCAGCGCAGAGATTTTTGCTCAAGGGCGCCTTGTAGCGCCGCCAGCCAGCGCCACCCTTCACGTACCTGAATATCTGTGTTGTAGAAGGCCGGGGCATAGACCTGGAAGAAGCGCTGGGCGCGACCTTCCATGTTCACTAGGGTGCCGTCGGCTTCGGCAAAGCTGGCGGCCGGCAGGATCAGGTCTGCCTGTTGCGCAGTCTGGGTATCCTGATGATCGATGACCAGCAGGTGTTGCAGGCGAGCCAATGTCGCATCCACGCGGTTGCGCGGTGCGCGGCGATAAAGATCGTTCTCCAGCATCACCAGCGCCAGCTTCTCTTGCGCTTCGATGCGCTCGAAAGCTGCCTCAAGCGGTGCGCGAGCGCCCAGCATGGCCAGGCCCAGCGAGTTGGCCTCTTGGGCCACCAGTGCGATGCTTGTTTCCTGACCCCGACCCTTCAGGGCGCGAGCAATATTGCCGGCCGCTTCAACCAGCGCTACGCAATGGGCTCCGGAGCCTGCGATGATCAGCGGCTTCTTGGCGTTGCCCAGCAGTTCGGCCCAGCGGGCAGCTTGTGCCTGCTGCTCGGCAGAAAGATCAGCAATTGCCGGTGCCGAGTTGTCGAGCTGGTGGGCAATGGCAAAACCAAGGCGTGCCTGATCGGTATAGGGGGCGTGCAGCTTGTCGGCGGCGATGTCATCGAGACGGGTGCTGTCCAGACTGGTGATCAGTAGCGGATAGCGCTCGTTCTGGCCGAGAGTCTGTACGGCGGCAACTTGCCACAGATCCACCTTCATCTTGCGAGCCAGTTCGCGGGCTTTGCCCTTGACGGCTTGACGCAGGGCCAGCGCGATACGGGCCGCACTCATGGTGACATCTTCGCCAAGCACCAGGATGGCATCGGCCTCCTCCATATCGCGCAGGCTGGGTGTCGATACGCCACCATGCTGCAAAATCTGCAGCATTTTCTGTTGGCATGCCCACTCGGCCTGTTCAACACCGGCATAAAAGTTGTCGGCCCCAACCAGCTCGCGCAGGGCGAAGTTGCTCTCCAGCGAGGCGCGGGGCGAGCCAATGCCGATCACGCCAGCGGCGGTGCGCAGGGCATCGGCGGCGCGGTTGAGGGCGCCATCGACCGTGATGGCCAGTTTGTCATGGCCATCTTTGAGCAGCGGTTGGCGCGGACGATCGGCCCGGTTGACGTAGCCGTAGCCGAAGCGGCCGCGGTCACAGAGGAAGTAGTGGTTGAGGCTGCCGTGGAAGCGGTTTTCGATGCGGCGCAGTTCGCCATAACGTTCACCCGGGCTGATGTTGCAACCTACCGAGCACTGTTGGCAGATACTGGGGGCAAACTGCATGTCCCATTTGCGGTTGTAGCGTTCGGAGTGGGTCTTGTCGGTAAAGACGCCGGTGGGGCAGACCTCCACCAGGTTGCCGGAAAATTCGCTTTCGAGAGTGCCATCCTCGACCCGGCCGAAGTAGACGTTGTCGTGAGCACCGTAGACGCCGAGATCCTCGCCACCGGCATAATCCTTGTAATAACGGACGCAGCGATAGCAGGCGATGCAGCGGTTCATTTCATGGCCGATGAAAGGGCCGAGATCCTGATTCTGGTGGGTGCGTTTGGTGAAACGGTAGCGACGGCTGTTGTGGCCGGTCATCACCGTCATGTCTTGCAGGTGGCAGGCTCCACCCTCTTCACACACCGGGCAGTCGTGGGGGTGGTTGGTCATCAGCCACTCCACCACGCTTTTGCGAAACTCTTTGGCCTCTTCATCCTCGATGGCTATATAGCTGCCATCGGTGGCCGGTGTCATACAAGACATGACCAGACGGCCACGTTTGTCATCGGCATTCTGATACTGTTTAACCGCGCACTGGCGGCAGGCTCCCACGCTACCCAGCGCCGGATGCCAACAAAAATAGGGGACGTCCAGACCCAGTGACAGACAGGCTTGCAGCAGGTTATCTGCCCCGTCTACCTCATACTCTTTGCCGTCTACATAAATGGTTGCCATACAACTTCCCTGAAACCTGTTTTGTGAAATCGGTGGTTTTGTTACCAGCGTTCGCCCAGTAGATTGGGTTGGATCCCTTTAAATGGCTTGTGGTTGTCACCCGCGCCCTTGATCCCGGCCTCGAATTCAGAGCGGAAATATTTGATCGCGCTGGCAAGGGGTTCGACAGCTCCCGGCGCATGGGCGCAGAAGGTTTTGCCAGGGCCCAGGAAATTGCAGAGCTGCTCCAGCGTTGCCAGATCGCCGGATTGCCCCTCACCACGTTCAAGTGCACGTAGCAGCTTGACGCTCCAGGGCAGGCCGTCGCGACAGGGAGTACACCAGCCACATGACTCGCGGGCGAAGAACTCTTCCATGTTGCGCAGTAAGGAGACCATGCTGATGGTGTCATCCACCGCCATGGCGAGGCCTGTTCCCATCCGGGTGCCTACCTTGCCGATGCCAGCGGTATACATCTGGGCATCCAGGTGTTCCGGCAGCAAAAAGCCGGTACCGGCCCCGCCTGGTTGCCACGCCTTGAGGCGATAGCCGCTCTTCATGCCTCCCGCGTATTCTTCAAACAACTCGCGGGCGGTGATGCCAAAAGGCAGCTCCCATACCCCCGGATTATTGACCTTGCCGGAGAAGCCCATCAGTTTGGTGCCGTGATCTTCCGAGCCGGGCAGGGCCAGCCCCTGATACCAGGCAACCCCGTTGCCGATAATGGCGGGCACGTTGCAGAGGGTCTCGACGTTGTTGACGCAGGTGGGTTTACCCCACACGCCGGAAACGGCGGGGAAGGGGGGCTTGGCGCGCGGGTTGGCGCGGCGCCCTTCCAGCGAGTTGATGAGTGCGGTCTCTTCACCGCAGATGTAGCGACCGGCGCCGGTGTGGACAAACAGCTCGAAATCAAAACCCGAGCCCAGAATGTTCTTGCCAAGCAGACCCGCAGCTTTTGCCTCTTCTACCGCACGACGCAGGTTGATGGCGGCATCCACATACTCGCCACGCAGGAAGATATAGCCACGATAGGCTTTGAGCGCTCGGGCCGAGATGATCATCCCCTCGATCAGCAGGTGGGGCAGTTGCTCCATCAGCAGCCGATCTTTCCAGGTGTTGGGCTCCATTTCGTCGGCGTTGCAGAGCAGGTAGCGGATGTTCATGCTCTCGTCTTTGGGCATCAATCCCCATTTCACCCCGGTGGGGAAACCTGCGCCACCACGTCCCTTGAGACCCGCTTCCTTGACGGTGCTGACGATCTCTTCCGGGCTCATCTGGCCTAGGGCCTTGCGCACCGCGTCATAACCCTGCTTGGCCTGATACTCCTCCAGCCAGACCGGCTGGCCGTCGTCACGCAGCCGCCAGGTGAGCGGATGGGTTTCAGTCGCACGCGGGGTGTGGTTGGCGGTGCCAAAGGAGGTGAGGATCTTGCTCTGTTGCAGGCTCATGGGTAAGCCTCCAGGGTTTTCAGCAAGGAGACGGGGTCGAGTCCGCCATAGGTGTCGTCATCGATCATGATGGCTGGCCCCTTGTCGCAGTTGCCCAGGCAGCAGACCGGCAGCAAAGTGAAACGCCCATCAGGTGTTGTCTGGCCAGGAGCGAGGTTCATTACCTCTTTGAGACCAGCCAGCAACTCTTCGTGGCCGTTGATGTAGCAGACCATGCTGTCGCAAACCCGAATGACGTGGCGACCGACCGGTTGACGGAAGATCTGGCTATAGAAGGTGGCGACACCCTCAACATCACTGGCAGGGATACCCAATTCGGCAGCGATGGCATGAATGGCACCATCGGGTACCCAGCCACGGGCTTGTTGCACGATCTTGAGCGCTTCAATACTGGCGGCGCGGGGATCTTCGTAATGATGTTTCTCATGTTCGATGGCATCGCGTTCAGCCTGACTCAGGACAAAGTCGTCCCGTTTGCTGCTGCAAGCACCTTGCCCCTTGGGGGTCTGATTATTGTGACACTGACATTGCTGGCTCATGACTTGACCTTTTGTGGCTTGTCCTTTTACTGCGAGTCCTGTTGTCTCGTAATCCGTGGATGTCCGCATCGGGCGAACACCTGCGGTTACTTAACGGTCCACATCCGACATAACAAAATCGATACTGCCCAGATAGACAATAAGGTCCGACACCATGCTGCCCTTGATCACCGAGGGGATCTGTTGCAGGTGGGCAAAGCTAGGCGTGCGGATCCGGGTCCGATAGCTCATGGTGGAGCCATCGCTGGTCAGGTAGTAGCTGTTGACACCCTTGGTCGCTTCGATCATCTGGAACGACTCGGCGGCTGGCATCACTGGTCCCCAAGATACTTGCAGGAAGTGGGTGATCAGGGTTTCGATGTCTTGCAGAGTGCGATCTTTGGGCGGTGGCGTGGTGAGCGGGTGATCCGCTTTGAACGGTCCTTCCGGCATGTTTTTCATGCACTGTTCGATGATGGACAGGCTCTGACGGATCTCTTCAATGCGCACCGTGGCGCGATCGTAGGCATCGCCATTGCTGCCGACCGGTACTTCGAAGTCGAACTGATCATAGCCCGAATAAGGGCGCCATTTGCGTACGTCGAAGTTGAGGCCGGTGGCCCGTAATCCGGCCCCTGTGGTGCCCCAAGACAACGCCTGCTCGGTGGTATAGGCTGAGACCCCGATAGTACGACCGCGCAGAATGCTGTTGCGCATCGCCGCTTTTTCGTAATCCATCAATCGCTTGGGCAGCCAGCTCAGCAGGTTGTCCTGTACCAGCCGTTGCCATCCTGTCGGTAAGTCGTGGGCAACACCACCGATGCGGAACCAGGCCGGGTGCATACGGGCACCGGTGATCGCTTCGATGATGGTGTAGATCTTCTGGCGGTCGGTGAAGGTGAAGAAGACCGGCGTCATGGCCCCCACATCCTGGATATAGGTACCGAGGAACAGCAGGTGGCTCTGGATGCGGAACAGCTCCGCCATCATCACCCGGATCATGTCGACCCGCTGCGGTACCTTGATGCCAGCCAACTTCTCGACCGCCAGCACGTAGGGCAGGTTGTTCATCACCCCGCCCAGATACTCGACCCGGTCGGTATAGGGAATGTAGCTGTGCCAAGACTGGCGCTCGCCCATCTTCTCGGCACCGCGATGGTGATAGCCGATGTCGGGTACGCAGTTGCGGATCTCTTCCCCGTCCAGTTGCAACACCAGCCGGAAGGCACCGTGGGCAGAGGGGTGGTTGGGGCCGAGGTTCAGGAACATGTAGTCCTCGTTCTCGTTACCGCGGGCCAGTCCCCACTCTTCCGGTTTGAACAGCAGGTTCTCCTGCTCCATGTCCTGTTTGGCGGCATCGAGCATAAAGGGATCAAATTCTGTGGCCCGTGCCGGGTAATCCTTGCGCAATGGGTGACCCTGCCAGCTTCTGGGCATCATGATGCGGGTCAGATGGGGGTGGCCATCGAAGGTGATACCCATCAGATCCCACACTTCCCGCTCGTACCAGTTGGCATTGGGGAAGTGACCGGTGACGGTAGGCAGGTGAAGATCGTTTTCGGCAAGCGGCACCTTCAACATCACATCGGCGTTACGGTCGATGGATATGAGGTGGTAGAAGACGGTGAAGTCGCTTTGTGGCAGGCCTTCGCGGTGGGTGCGCAGTCGTTCATCTGTGGCACTTAAATCGAAAAGCATCACAAACGGGGAGGGGAGCTTGCGCAAAAAGCCCATCACATCCTGCAGCAGCTCGCGGGGAAGCCAGACCACCGGTACGCCGGTACGGGTGCTTTGCACGGTGAAGTGCTCGGCCCCGAAGTGAGCAAACAATTCGCCAATGACTTTGGCATCCTGATGGTCGCTGGGTTGCCATTGGGCCATGGCGTAATTGCTGGGAAAATCACGAGTCAGTTTCATGGTCAGATCTCATCCGGCGTGCGCAGGTTGGTCACGTTAATTCGCTCGCCGCGCTTGCGCTCTTTTTCGGCCTGCATCTGGGGACGGTAGATCCCCTGATCGCCTACCACCCAGGAGAGGGGGCGGCGTTCTTTGCCGATGGAGTCTTGTAGCAGCATCAGGGCTTGCAGAAAGGCTTCGGGACGGGGCGGGCAACCCGGAATGTAGACATCGACCGGCAGAAACTTGTCCACGCCCTGAACCACCGAGTAGATGTCATACATGCCGCCGGAGTTGGCACAGGCACCCATGGAGATCACCCACTTGGGCTCGAGCAGTTGTTCATACAGGCGCTGGATGACCGGTGCCATCTTGATGAAAGGTGTCCCTGCAATCACCATGAAATCGGCCTGACGCGGTGAGGCGCGGATAACTTCGGCGCCAAAGCGGGCCACATCGTGGGGGGAGGTGAAGGCGGTACACATCTCTACGTAGCAGCAGGAGATACCGAAGTTATATGGCCAGAGGGAGTTTTTACGGCCCCAGTTGACGGTGTCTTGCAACACTTCCTCGAGACGTCCCATCATGATGCCGCGCGTCGCTTCTTGCGCCAGCGGATCATCAACGGTCTGGCGCTGTTCCTGGGGGTAGCGCTCAACGGGCGCATCCGGGTCAATCCGGGTCAGGGTGTACTTCATGGTGCAACCTCAAGGAAAGGGTCTGTGGTTCAATCACTGTTTTTGTTGTTCAGCTGCGGTTTGCGTGGTGACCAATCCAGCGCACCGATGCGCCAGAGGTAGATCAGGCCGATAAGCAGCAGTCCGATGAAAATGGTGGCTTCAATAAAGCCGACCCAGCCGCTCTCCCGCACGGAGACAGACCAGGCAAACAGGTAGAGCGCCTCGACGTCGAAGATGACGAAGAACATGGCGACCAGATAGAACTTGGCGGAAAAACGCAGGCGGGCACTGCCAACAGAATCGATACCGGATTCGAAGGGTCTGTTTTTGGTTCGACCGTAGGCCCGTCCACCGAGCACAGCGGCAAGACCAATCATCCCTAGACAGATGCAGATGGCTGCGATGACATAGATAGCAAACGCCCAATGTTGAACATCAATATCAGCAAACATAGAGGTTTTCCCTAACCGAATTAATCACGCAATGTAACAATGTTGTCACGCATTATGACACTTTCGTACTGATTTACATGTGATTTTTGTGGATTATTTATTAATCGGTTAAACAGAAATTAAATTTTGTTACGGGGCTCAATTTTATTGATAGAAGTGTATGTAACGAGTGCAGGTCAGGGCTGATGGTGTGTGTGAAATTCAACCAATGGCTGATTGTTATTCGATTGGTGTGAGCTTTGCTTTAGCAAGACATAGCCGTTGCAAGTGATTTTATATACGGCCTATGTGTGTTTGAAATGGGTTTGAAACTCACCGCCCTGCATGAAGTCAGGACGGTGATGAAAGAACAGGGAACCGATCAGGGTTGGAGCACGGGGAGCGATTGTTCGGCTGCTTTACCCTGAGATAGGGTTATTTCGACTCGACGGTTGGCCTGGCGATGCTCGGCGTTGTCGTTGGCATAGCGTGGCTGGGTATCTGCAACGCCCTGTGCGATAACACGTTTGGCATCCAGTTTGGGGTTGCCAAGCAGGGTTTGGACGATAGATGAGGCTCTTAAGACCGAGAGCTCCCAGTTGTTGCGATAGAGCTCTACCGGTGCCTGAGAATCATCAGTATGACCTGTGACCACTACCGTTCCAGGGATGTCGGCCAGAATGCCAGAGATCTTGTTGACCAGCGGGATGAACTGGGGCTGCAGGAAAGCCGAATCAGAAGGGAACAGTGCCTTTTCGCCGATGCGGATCACCAGCTGACTGCCAAGCTGCTCGACTTCCAGATCTTTGGATTCGATTTGAGCCTTGAGTTGCTGCTCCAGCTTCTGCTTGGTCACTTGCACCCACTCCTGCTCCTTGCTTTTGTGAGGCCATGACTCGGTGGCACTTGGTTTCTCTGATGCACCTATGGTCTCGTTGAAGGGATCCGAGGCAGCCATTGGGGCATCTTTTTCCAGTACCGTCTCTTTTTTGGAGCTGCTGGGGGTCGTTTTTGACTCTGGCTCGAGAATACCCGTCCCCCCTTGCATGACCGGTGAGCCAGCAGGAGGGGAAACCAGGCCGATTTTACCCAGTGACTCGATAAAACCCTGGATCAGGACCCGGGTTTCGGACTGTTTGGCCATCGCAAAGGAGTAGAGCACCACGAACAAGGCAAATAACAGCGTCATGAAGTCGGCATAGGAGACCAGCCAGCGTTCGTGGTTCTCCGGGGCTTCAGCCTTTTTCTTTTTGGCCACCATGACCTCCCAGATAAGGTTCAAGGGTAACTTGCAGTCGGGCCTGTGATTCACCATCAACTATGCAGAGAATGCCGGTCAGGGTCATCTCCTTGTAGTGGCGAATTTGATGGGCGAAGGCTTTGTAACGGTTGCCAAAGGGCAAAAAAAGCAGGTTGGCGGCAGATACCCCGTAGATGGTCGCGATAAAGGCCACCGCGATGGCACCACCGAGCTTGTCTGGCGCATCCAGCAGACCCATAGCGTGGATCAGACCAAATACCGCCCCTACGATCCCCATGGTTGGGCAGTATCCACCCATGGCCTCATAGAATTTGACAGTCTGCTCGAGATCCTCCTGCTCAAACTCGATCTCGTTTTCCAGTACCTCGTGGATCTTGGTCTTCTCATAACCATCGACCATCATCTGTACCCCTTTTTTCAAAAAGGGATCCTTGATCTCTTCGATCATGCCTTCGAGGGCCAGCATACCGCTGCGACGGGCATTACCTGCCAGAGTCTCCAGCAACTGGGCCTGCTCCAGCATGTCGAGCTTGAGCGGAGCCAACAACCACTTGAAACGTTTGAGTGTGCTGCCAACGACGGAGAAGGGGAACTGAGTCAGCGCGGCCCCGATAGTACCGCCGATAACGATGAGGAAAGCTGGCAAATCGAGCAGCGCACTGGGGTGACCACCCTCGATCATGTTGCCGCCCAGAATGGCGATCAATGCCAGAGCTAAGCCAATTAAGCTCATTTTTACACATCCCTGAATGTTGATAATGGCTAGTGTAGCTACTTAAGTATCAGTTTTTCAAAATGATATCCAATCTGTGAGCAATAAATAAGAGCTGTGTTCGGATAAGCGACTGTCCTGCGACTGAGGTCAATAGCAAGGCAAGCTGTCAGCAAACGTCTTGTTAACCGAGCGAAAAACATCACCATCTGGGGGCCGGGCAAACATCCACAAACCGGTGAGCTCACCACCTTCGAGCTCAAGGGCCAGCACATGGATATTGACATCGGTGGGCAAGCCGTGACTTTCCTCATTCACGGGAGGGGTATAGGAACATCGCTCACCCACATCCCAAGTGGCTACCGCATTGCACTGCTCGGTGGCAGGCTCACTGCGAGCCATCCCACATGCTCTGCAGCCCGTAGTCTAGAGTTACAAACTCCCGCGCATGCTTCCAGCATCAACATTCATTAAGTGAAACAATTGATTAGGCCCTGAGTTACCCGAAGAGTGAGGCTGAAAATCCCCTTGAGCATCAGGGAGGTACCGATGGTCTGGTCGGAGTGTCGAGTTGGCTACGCGCCTTCCCCACTATGTGATGGTGGTCACATGAATAATCAGGCAGTCATCAGCTGTCTGATTTTTGATATTTATTGTTCTACTTATTGTAATCTGACCATCGACTTATCACTAAGCTAGCCTCTCTGATGCCGCAGTTTGTTATAACCATCGTGCGGTTGGTGGTTTGATTGATAATGTTTCTCCGGCTTGATTGCGGCCATCCAGAGCCAGCTGCTGACTCATATTGCCAGCCGTTCGAGATAAGTGACGATTCTGTGCCTCAAATCATGTCTGTTTAGCGCTTACGATGGGAGACATCTCTTGCGAATACCTGTGCTGTTAAAGTGAGCTGCATCAGGCTAACAGGCTGTGCTTTTTGCTCGTATCGATGATCGACAGGGCCCGCGAGCGGAGCTTGTTGCCCCTGACCGAACTGGTTCCAGAGCTTATTTCTCGCATGATTATGCCGCTACGGATACAGCGTTCCGTTTTAACTGCGGATCTACGGATGCATGTAATGATAGAGAATTGAACTAGTTGCGAGAGGACTAAGTCTGGCGGCCCTTGTGCTCATGCAGTGGGTGCCATAGCTCCTGGATAATGTGGTTTGACCTCATGGCGTTCGTTCGCCAGGTGACTCGTTCCAAAATGTTTGTTTTTGCAGGTTATGCAGACTGAACGGGATGACACCTTAACCTAAAAAGTTGATAAAAACACGATAGCCACCTTCTTCTGTTAATAGGGGGACTCAGTTTGGTGAACTACTGTTGGTTAGCCGAGCCGTTTGGTTATATTGGCGTCTTCATAATCTTCTTATTTCTAGCCTTGGGATTGCGATCGCCAGCTGGCGACCAAAATTAGATACGGAATCTCAACTAGTAATATCAAATGCACTAAACATCATTCCATTTATCGTGAATGCGAGTCATTGACGTTTTCTGATACGAATCTGTCAGCAGGCGAAGCTGAGAGTAATTCGATATTTAAGATTTTGGTATACGACTAATGGCCAGATCTTTGAATCAGGCCAGAAAAAGGATAAAACAAATATGAGTGATACCCAAGACAAAGGCTTGTTCCATCACAGCATTACTCGCCGTCATCTACTTAAAGTTGGTTCGGCCATGGGCTGTTTGCTCGCGGCTACCTCGGGGCTGGTGTTACCTTTCCGTAAAACAGCTGCGGCTGAGGCTGTACAAAGTGCCAAGGTTCCGGAAGACAAAGTGGTCTGGAGCTCTTGTACCGTGAACTGCGGTAGTCGCTGCGCGCTGCGGTTGCATGTGCGTGATGATGAAGTCTATTGGGTTGAAACCGACAACACGGGCAATGATGAGTATGGTAACCATCAGGTCAGAGCTTGTCTGCGTGGGCGTTCTATTCGTCGCAGAATGAATCATCCAGACCGTCTTAAGTATCCAATGAAGCGAGTTGGACTGCGTGGTGAGGGTAAATTCAAACGCATCAGTTGGGATGAAGCTCTGGACACAATTAGTGGCAAGCTAAAGCACACGTTGGATACGTATGGCAATGAGGCAGTTCATGTATTGTACGGTACTGGGGTCGCTGGTGGCAATATCACTAACTCCCATATCCCTTATCGGCTGATGAATTCATGTGGTGGCTTCCTTAGTTTTTATGGAAGCTATAGCGCTGCACAGATCGCTGCAGCGATGCCTTATGTGTATGGCGCTCATGATAGTAACAGCCCAGATGATATTGCCAATACCAAACTGGTCGTATTGTTTGGTAATAACCCTGCTGAAACCCGTATGAGTGGTGGTGGTGTAACTTATTATCTGGAACAAGCCAGGGCGATATCTAATGCCAAGATGATTGTGATTGACCCACGTTATACCGATACCGCTGCTGGCCGTGAAGATCAGTGGATCCCTATTCGCCCCGGTACCGATGCTGCCTTGGTTGCAGGTATTTCCCACGTATTGATCACCGAGAACATGGTGGATCAGCCGTTCCTGGATAAATATTGTGTAGGTTACGATGAAAAAACGTTGCCTGAGTCTGCACCTAAAAATGGTCACTACAAAGCTTATATTCTTGGTCAGGGCGAGGATGGTGTAGCGAAAACTCCCGAATGGGCAGAGCGTATAACAGCCATTCCTGCGAGCACGATTATCAAGTTGGCCCGTGAAATTGGCATGACCAAACCAGCATATATTTGCCAGGGATGGGGGCCACAACGCCATGCCAATGGTGAGCAGACTGTTCGTGCTATCGCAATGCTACCCATCCTGACGGGTAACGTGGGTATTAGTGGTGGCAATACCGGCAGCCGAGAAGGCTCGTTTGATCTTGGAGTCGAGAAGTTCGACATGCTCACTAACCCGGTAAACACCAAGATTTCAGTATTCACTTGGACAGACGCCATAATCCGTGGCACAGCAATGACCGCCAAACGAGACGGTGTCCAAGGTAAAGAAAAATTAGATGTCCCGATCAAATTTATCTGGTGTCATGCCAGTAATACCTTGATCAATCAACATAGTGATATTAACCGAACTCACCAGATCTTACAGGATGACAGCAAGTGTGAAATGATTGTAGGTATTGAGCATTTTATGACTGCATCCGCCAAATATTGCGATATTTTGTTGCCAGATTTGATGCCCACCGAACAGGAGGATCTGATTCCACACGAGTCAGCTGGTAATATGGCTTATGTGATCCTTGGTCAACCTGCTACCTCCCGCAAATTTGAACGTCGCCCTATTTACGAAATCTTGTCAGAAGTGGCCAAGCGGCTTGGTAAAGATTCAGAAGCTATGTTCACTGAAGGTCGCACCCAGGAACAATGGATCGAATATTTGTGTGAGCAAACCCGTAAACGCAACCCGGATATGCCTACTTATCAAGAGATGAAAACTGTTGGTATTTATAAGCGTAAATGCCCAGAAAAACATATTGTGGCTTTTAAGGCATTTCGTGATGACCCATTGGCTAATCCGTTGCAGACGCCTTCCGGCAAGATTGAGATCTACTCTGAACGGTTGGCAGAGATTGCCTCAACATGGGAATTGTCTCCAGGGGACGTGATCCATCCTTTACCAGTATATGCTGCCGGTTTTGAAGGGTGGCAAGATCCGATCCGCAGTCAATACCCATTACAGCTGTTTGGCTACCACTATAAAGGCAGAACGCACTCCAGTTACGGAAATATCGATATCTTGCAACAGGCTTGCCCGCAAGAGGTCTGGATTAACCCTATTGATGCCAAGGAGCGTGGTATTAATAATGGGGAACGTGTCAGGGTATTCAATGGGCGCGGTGAAACACAATTATCCGCAAAAGTTACGCCGAGGATCATGCCCGGCGTTACTGCAATGGCCGAGGGCGCCTGGTTATCAGCGAATATGTTTGGCGACAGAATCGATCACGGTGGCAGTATAAATGTCCTGACAAGCCAGCGACCTTCACCGCTAGCCAAGGGTAATCCACAGCATACCAACCTGGTGCAGATTGCCAAACTTTAAGGAGTAGCTGATGACTACGCAATATGGATTTTACATTGATTCCAGTCGTTGCACAGGCTGCAAAACCTGTGAGCTGGCGTGCAAGGACTTTAAAAACCTGACCCCGGACGTCAGTTTTCGCCGTATTTATGAATATGCTGGCGGCGAATGGCAGAAAGACGGTGATAGTTGGCACCAGAACGTGTTTGCCTATTATCTGTCGATCTCCTGTAACCACTGTGAAGACCCTGCCTGTACCAAGGTTTGTCCGAGTGGTGCAATGCATAAACGGGAAGATGGTTTTGTTGTCGTAAACGAAGATGTCTGCATCGGTTGCAAGTACTGCCATATGGCGTGCCCATACGGAGCTCCGCAGTACAACGAAGCCAAAGGACACATGACCAAGTGCGATGGCTGTCATGAGCGTGTAGCGGAAGGCAAGAAACCGATCTGTGTTGAGTCTTGTCCGTTGCGTGCGCTGGATTTTGGCCCGATCGAGGAACTTCGTAAACAGCATGGCACGTTGGCTCAAGTAGCGCCTTTGCCGCCAGCTCATTTTACCAAGCCATCCATTGTGCTGAAACCTAACGCCAACAGCCGCCCCTGTGGTGACACCACTGGCCATCTGGCTAATCCAAAGGAGGTTTAAAATGGGAACTGGATGGAATGAATGGCCGCTGATGGTGTTCACCGTTTTGGGACAGTTTGTGGTTGGCGGCTTTATTGTCATGGGTCTGGCGCTTATTGCCGGTAAGTTGAACGAGCACCAGAGTAAAGCGGTACATGGATCTATGTTTTTCCTATGGTTATTGATGGGAATTGCATTTATCGCCTCTGTCATGCACTTGGGATCACCGTTCAGGGCATTCAATTCGCTAAATCGCTTCGGCGATTCGGCGTTGAGTAACGAGATCGCCAGCGGTTCTGTTTTTTTTGCGGTTGGTGGCCTGTATTGGCTATTGGCTGTACTCAAAAAAATGCCGCAGGGGTTAGGTCGGGTCTGGTTGGTAATTATCATGGTGCTGGGTCTGCTATTTGTCTATGCCATGACTCGTGTGTATCAGATTGATACCGTGCCGACTTGGCATAATGGTTACACTACCCTGAACTTTTTCTTGTCGGTATTTATTGGTGGTCCTCTGTTGGGAGTGCTGCTGCTGCGTGCCGCAGGTCAGGAAGTTATTGCGCGTAGGCAGCTGATTATGATCAGCGTGCTGGCGTTGTTGCTGGGCGTGTGTTCTGCCCTGTTGCAAAGTAGTGAATTGGCTACCATCAGCAGCTCGGTGCAGCAGGCTTCTGCTCTGATCCCGAAATACAGTCAATTAATGGTATGTCGGTTGGTTTTGCTGGTTCTCGGCCTGGGCTGCTGGATTGGGTCTCAGCTACGTCACGGTAACAGTGGCGTAATGGGATTGACCCTGGGTTTTGTGTTGGTCTTTGCCGGTGAGTTGATTGGTCGTGGAGTGTTCTACGGTCTGCATATGACGGTAGGAATGGCTGTCGCTGGCTGATGTTTAATCTGGGCGCAGCGAGCTGCGCCCATTGGAGAAGCTCAGGTTATTATGTTTGAAAAAATCGCTTTAACGGGTCGTGTGCTGGGGGTGTTGCTATATGCCCAACCAGAAAGCAAAGAGTGCCAGCCGTTGCTGGCCTCGCTGGCTGATCCTCAATGGTTGGCTGAATGGCCTTATGAAGGTGGTGAACAGGCAGCAGCCTTGATCGCCGAAGGCTTGAGCGGTGGATTCCCGGACATGCTGGAGGACGCTTATCAATGCCTGTTTGTTGGTCCTTATGCCTTGGCCGCTCCCCCGTGGGGTTCTGTTTACCTGGATAAAGAGTGTGTGTTGTTTGGTGATTCGACACTGCGTCTACGCCAGTGGCTGCGAGTGAATGGTATTGACGCTTTTCGGGAGCAGAATGAACCGGAAGATCATATCGGTATTTTGCTGATGATGGCGGCCTGGCTGGCAGAGGATCGGCAAGCTGAAGTGCTATCGGAGCTGATTGCGCAGCATTTATTGCCTTGGGTACCTCGTTATCTGGAGCTCTTGCAACAACATGCCGAACATCCTTTCTATCAAGGTGTTGCACTGTTGGCGCAAATCACGTTAGCAGGCTGGGCGGCCGATTCTCCTGCGCCAGTTCCAACTTTGGAGCTCTATTTCTGATGAAAAGCGATCTGCCGCTCACTATGCATGGCAACAGTCGGCGTAGATTTTTGACCGGCTGGCTGCAACGTGGCGAGCCGATGCAAAGGAAGAACGCATTGGCTACGCCATTACCGGCAGTCGCGCGTCCGCCTCAGGCGTTGCCCGAGGCGTTATTTAATGCATTGTGCAGTGGTTGCGGAAACTGTGAGCGTTGTTGCCCTTATGGGCTGGTGAGTATCGAGCAAGGCAAGGCAGCCTTGAGCATCGAGTTCACGGAGTGCGATTTTTGCCTGAAATGTACAGCAGCTTGTGATACCGGCGCACTATGTAACCAGATGACCGGTGATACTTTGCTACGCCCCCAGATCAGTCATAGTTGTTTGGGTCATCAAGAGAGTTGCAGTATATGCGTCATCAAGTGCTCACAGCAGGCATTGACCTTTCAGCAGTCTGATAGCGGCGTTCGCCAATTGAAGTGTGATGCCCAATTATGCAATGGCTGTGGACTATGCAAGTTGTCTTGTGTCCATGGGCATATCGTATTGGTCCCTGTCGGTGAAAAGACATTACCAGAGCGGCCTTGCTATGAGAGTCATCTCCACCATGAAGCGCATGAGCGAGCGGATGACAACCAGTAAAACATCAGCAAGATAGTCCAACGGGGTACGAGATAGTTCCGTGTCAGCCAACATCCGATGGCATAGCGAAAATCGCACATAAAGAAAAAGCCCAAGCAATTCAATTGCTTGGGCTTATCATTTGGCGGTGAGGGAGGGATTCGAACCCTCGATACGTTGCCGTATACACACTTTCCAGGCGTGCTCCTTCAGCCACTCGGACACCTCACCAAATTTTGGTCTGTGGTTTAACGTGTTCAGCCAACACGTTGTTCACTGCGCTGTTGCGCTGGAACGGGGCGTAATTTAGGGGAAAGGGCTCTGTGGGTCAACCTATTTTCCCCTTATTTTTCATAATCTTTTCTGAATGCCTAACCCTTGCACAGAATGCCGGTTTTTTAAACCGGATCAGGGCTTGTCGAGGATGATCAGACTGTCCGGCAGCTCGTTTTGATCCCGGGTGGCCGGGAAGGCGTCGGTCAGAATGGCGCTGACGCGCTCCACGCATTCCAGAAAACCCTGTTCGATTTGTTTGTTGCTCACTCGCACCACGAAGTCATCGATGATCTCCTGCCACTGACCATTGTCGATATGCTGGGCAATGCCGTCATCCACCAGGATCTCCACATAGTGCTCAGCGGCAGAGACGAAGATCAGCACCCCGAGCCGGTCGCGGGTGCGGTGCAGTCCCTGCTCGACAAATTGCAGGCGTGCCATCAGCGCCGCCCGGTGCTGGCGCACTTTCTTCGGGATCAGCCGCATCTTGATGGGGGTCCAGTGGAACAGCAGGCTCAGCAACAGCCAGACCGACCACTGCACCAGCAGGATCTCGTACCAGCCGAGCCAGAAGCCGAGCTGGAACACCAGCAGCGGGGTGAGCATCGCCAGCAGCGCCGCCCAGAGGGTGGGAATGTAGCGATAGCCATCGCTGGCCGGGGCCAGCACGGTGACCAGTTCGGCATCAGTCTCTAGCTCCGCTTCGCGCACCTTGGCCTGAAGCGTGTGGAAGAACTGTTTAGAAATCATGATTTGTCTCTTTACTCCTGTTACCAGCCACCGGAGGCTCCACCGCCGCCAAAACTGCCACCGCCACCGCTGAATCCGCCGCCAGAGCGACCACCAAAGGAGCCGGAACCAAATCCACCGGCCATGTAGGCCGCTCGACGTCGTCCTCCCGGCCCACCGCCGCCACCCCCGCGCAGGTTGTGGAGCACGATCATCGCAATCACCATCAGAATAAACAGCCAGGGGCCGCCGGATGTCTCATCCTTCTGCTGCTCGACCGGCTGATATTCCCCGGCGAGGGCTTTCATGATGCTCTGGCTGCCCGCCATGATCCCGGCCACCATATCGCCACGCTTGAAGGCGGGCAGGATGCGACCATGGATGATGTTGGCGGCAATGGCGTCGGGCAGGGCGCCTTCCAGCCCATAGCCCACCTCGATGCGCACCTTGCGCTCATCCTGGGCGATCAGCAACAGCACGCCGTTGTTCTTGCCCTTCTGGCCTATCCCCCAGTGGCGGCCCAGCTGGTAGCCATACTCCTCGATGGTCTCGCCTTGCAAGCTGTCGACGGAGACCACCACCAGCTGGATACCGCTGCGCTTTTCAAAGGCGGCCAGTTGTTGGGTCAGTTGGTGGGCCTGTTTACGGGACATCAGCGCCGCTTCGTCCACCACCCGTCCGCTCAAGGCCGGAAAGTTCGGCGCGGCCTGCAGCGCTGCCGTCCAGAGCAGCAGAAAAGGGAGCAGTGCACGCAGCATCATCTTCATTGGAAGCTGACCTTGGGCGCCTCATCGGCACCGGGTTTGGCACTGAAACTGGGTTTGGCTTCCAGATCCGAGTAGAGCAACTTGGACCAGATGACGCCGGGGAAGGTACGGATCTCGGTATTGAACTGGCGCACCGCCTCGATATAGTCGCGGCGGGCCACCGAGATGCGGTTCTCGGTCCCTTCCAGCTGGGCTTGCAGGGTCAGGAACTGCTGATCCGCTTTTAGCTCTGGGTAGCGCTCTACCACCACCATCAGGCGGGAGAGGGCGCTGGAGAGCTGGTTCTGCGCCGCTTCAAACTCCTTGAGCTGGGCAGGATCGCTCACCTGTATGCTGCCGACCCGGGCGCGGGCATCGGTGACCGCCTTGAGGGTCTCCTGCTCATGGCTGGCGTAGCCCTTGACGGTCGCCACCAGATTGGGGATGAGATCGGCGCGGCGCTGATACTGGTTTTCAACCTGTCCCCAGCTCGCCTTGACCTGTTCATCCAGAGTCGGAATATTGTTCATGCCGCAGCCGGTCAAGCCGAGCAGCAGGGCCAGGGTCAACAGGCTCTGTGTGGTTCTGCGCCAGAGTGATGTGGCCATCTTGTTGTTCTCCTTTGAAATTTGAGCAAATAGCCAGCCGCTAACGGGGGTTAAGTCAATAGTGCATCACCATACCAGCTCGGGGTCAGTTGCCACAACGGGCAGGTAGCTCAGGTCGCTTGTTGATGCCGGAGACCTTGGGCAGCTGGGGTTTGTCCTTGAGCCAGGAGGCCAGCTCAGCCCCGCAGCCGTTGCCGGGAGGAATGGGTGCTTGGGGCTCGCAATCGGGGCTGCCGACCGGGCAGCGCAGCCGCACATGGAAGTGGCTGAAGTGGCCCACCCAGGGGCGCAGCTTGGCGACCCAAGGCTCATCGCTGGCCTGCTGGCACACCGCGGATTTGATCACCGGATTGACGAAGATGCGAGCCACCTCGGGTTTGCTGGCCGCCAGCCGCAGCAGGGTGAGCTGCTGCGGGCCAAAGCGCCCCGGCAGCATCTTGTAGCTGGGCTCGTCGATCAGCGCCCACTCCTTGGGGGCATCCTGTTCCCACTTGCTGATGGGGCGGTTGGCCATGCGAAACCAGATATCGGCATCGAGCCCGGTCTGGTGGCTGCGATGGCCGGTGGTAAAGGGGCCGCCACGGGCCATTGCCAGATCGGCGATATAGAGATCTGGCAGCCCGGTCATGCGGGTTTGGTTGGCCAGCGCCTGCAGGTAGTGGATAAGGTCGGGGTGGCCGTAGTAGCGCAGCCGCTTGGTGCGGATCACCTGATAACCCGGCCCTTCGAGGGGCAGGGATACGCCGTTTTTCAGGCAACCGGCGGCATAACCGCCAATTGCTTCGGCTTGCAATACGGTCGCCAGCAACAGGGACGTCAGCATTTGCGTGCTCCTTGTCTTGCTTCGAGTCGGCTCAGCAGTACGAACAGACTCAAACATATCGATAAATAGGCTGCTGCCACCAGCAGCCAGATCTCGTAGACCAGTCCGCTGGAGTTGGCCATCTCGGTGCCGACGAAGGTGAGCTCCTGCACCGAGATAAGCGAAACGATGGCGGTATCCTTCACCAGCGCGATGAGCTGGCCGGTGAGGGGGGGCAGCATCAGCAGCATGGCCTGCGGCAGGATCACTCGGCGCAGCCGCACCCAGGGAGCGAGCCCGAGGCTCTGCGCCGCCTCCCATTGACCGCGAGGTATGGCGGCCAGCCCGGCGCGGACGATCTCGGCGACGAAGGCGGCGCTGATCATCCCGACACAGAGGGTGCCTGAGATAAGGTTCTCCCAACGGGCAGGTGGGCCAAACAGCGCCTCTTGCCACGGGGAGAGCGATACGGTGCCGAGCCAGCGGGAGAGGCCGCTCGCGGGCAGCAGCTGGTTGGCGATAAAAAAGTAGAAGATGAAAATAAAGACCAGCGGCGGCAGATTGCGGATCAGCTGGATAAACAGGATCGCGGGCATCACCAGCCAGGGGCTGCGGCTGAAGGCGGCCACCCCCAGCGCGGTGCCGAGTAGCAGCGCCAGCACCATGCCGAGCAGGGCGATACGCAAGGTGGTGAGCAGACCGCTGAAAAAGTAGGGCAACTCGCCGTGAGGACCTGGGGTGAACAGCAGATCGAAGGCCTCATGCCAGCGCCACTGATAGGCCACCCCGATGTGCAAGCGGCTGGCCAGCCAGAGGCCAGCCAGCAGCAGGATCAGGGCGATCACCCCATCCAGCCAGTTAATGTTCCGGAATGGCTTGCGGGCTATGCGCCGGATGGTCTGTTTGAGGGCAATCAGCATCAGGGGTTGGCGACCTGCGCTTCCCACGCCAGCGATTTGAACCAGTAGTCATGGCGCGCCTTGAGCCAGCCATCGGCCTGACGGGCGGCAATCCACTCGTTGAACTGTTCAGCCAGAGCATCATCGCCCTTGCGCAGGGCAAACCCTTCATTGCCTTGTGCCAACGGCTCGGCAAACGGCATAAAGAGGGCATCCGGGTGGCGCAGCGCTTCCTGCTCCGGTTTAGGGGAGGAGGAGAGGGCGCCGTGAGCACGGCCGTTCAGCACCTCCTGAAACACCTGTGACTCGTCATCGAACTGGCGCAGGGTTGCTTTGGGGAAGTTCTCTTTGGCGACCTGTACCGGCGAGGCGCCACGACGTACCGCCAGGATCACCCCGCGCTGGTTGAAGTCCGCCACGGTTTTCTTCTCTTGGGCCAGCTTGCTGGAGGCGGCCAACTGCACTCCTGAGTGGGAATAGGCCTGGGTGAAGCGCACGCTCTTCTCCCGTTCCGGGGTGATGGTGAGGCCGCCGATGATGACGTCATATTTTTTTGCCAACAGGGAGGGGATGATGCCATCCCAGGCGGTAGGCACGAACTCTACCTGCCAGCCGTTATCTGTGGCGAGGCGACGGGCCACGTCAATCTCGAAACCGATCAGGGCCCCCTGCTTGTCGCGCATCGCCCAGGGGGCGAAGGTGGACATGCCGACCCGCAGGGTACCGCTCTGCTCGATCTGCGCCTGGGTGTCGGAGGGGGCAGTTTGTGCCAGTGCCGGAGTGAGCAGGCTTGCCAGCAGCAGGGCAGCGCCCGACAGGGTGGTTTTGAATGATAAATTCATGGTTAGCGTCCTTGTTGGTCCGGATCCAGATGACCGGCCAGCGCCCGTGCGCAGGCTGACAGCGTCAGGGTTAACAGCAAATAGAGGGCGGCTACGGTGAACCACACCTCAAAGGTGAGAAACGTATCGGCAACCAGAGTACGCCCTTCGTTGGTCAGATCGAAGATGGCGATCACACTCACCAGCGCCGAATGTTTGATAAGGGAGACCAGCTCGTTGGTAAGCGGCGGCAAGGTGATGCGCACCAGTTGCGGCAGGATCACCTTGCGCAGGGTGATGGCCGACGACAAGCCAAGCGAGCGGGCCGCCTCCCACTGCCCTTTGGGAATGGCCTGGATGCCTGCGCGCAACACTTCGGCGGTGAAGGCCCCCTGATAGAGGGAGAGGCTCAACACGGCGCAGGCAAGGGGGGCGAGCCCCAGCATGGGGCCCAACAGAAAGTAGAGAATATAGAGCTGCACCAGCTGGGGCGTGGTGCGTACCAGCGCCAGATAGGCGATGGCGAGCCAGGGGCCGAGCTGGGAGGGAAGCAGTCGCAGGCTGACCACGCACACTCCGACCGCCAGAGTGCCCAGCAGACTGAGCAGCGCCACCTGCAGGGTGACCAGCAGGCCGTTTAGCAGGGGGCCTGCATAAAAGCGCCCCTCATCCCACTCGCCGAGAAAGGGCAACACGCGATGCCATTGCCACTCATAGCCTATCTGGCGAGCGCCGCTATAGAGTGCCCAGCCAAGCAGCGCAGATAGCACCACTGTACCAGACAACCAGCCAAGCAGGCGGGGGTGTTTGAGCCTAGCCATGATAGCTGAGCACCTGTTCGAGGAAGGCCTGGGTGCGCGGATGTTGGGGGGCGCTGAACAGCTGGGCGGGCGGGGCCGATTCGATGATCTTCCCCTCGTCCATAAAGAGCACCCGATCCGCCACCTGACGGGCAAAGCCCATCTCGTGGGTGACGCAGATAAGGGTCATCCCCTCATCAGCCAGCTCGCGGATCACATCGAGCACTTCGCGGATCATCTCGGGATCGAGGGCGGAGGTGGGCTCGTCAAACAGCATCAGCTCTGGCTGCATGCAGAGGGAGCGGGCGATGGCCACCCGCTGCTGCTGGCCGCCGGAGAGCTGGTGGGGGTACTTGTCGGCCTGCGCCTGAATACGCACCCGCTCGAGCAGCCCGAGCGCCCGGGCTTTGGCCTCCTGGGGGCGCAACCCCAGGGTATGCACCGGCGCCACCATCAGGTTTTCCAGTACTGTCATATGGGGGAAGAGGTTGAACTGCTGAAACACCATGCCGACCCGACCTTGCAGGCGACGCAGGTAGGCGGGGGTCACCGGCTCGCCAAACAGGAACAGCTGGCCGCCGTCGATCCCCTCCAGCCCGTTGATGGTGCGGATCAGGGTCGATTTACCCGAGCCTGACGGGCCACAGATGACCAACTTCTCTCCCCGTTCAATAGTGAGATCGATGTGATGAAGAGCCTGAAAGTCGCCATAGAATTTGTCGACGCTACAAAAGCGCACACAGGGTTGCGAACTGGTCAAGAAGCGGGCTCCACGGAGGATCATTTACGCCATGGTATTGATTTTATAGGGGGATGACAAAGAAAACCCCCTTGTCAGCATCCTGATGCCTATTCACAATGGCGCCATTTCGTGATGACAGGAGCTTTTCATGCGTATTACATCCTTGCTGGCCGATTCGCAGGTGCAGCTGTTGATGCCGCCAGCGGTTCGCTATCGTTGCGTCATTTTTCTGCTGTTGCTGGTGAGTTGGGGCGTGGTGGTGGCCTCCTTGTGGGATGGCTGGGGCACCATGGCGCTGCTCAACTGGGTGGGGGTGGTGTTTGGTGGTATCACCGGGATCATGGTGTCGCTGCCCCGCAGTTGGCAGCCCTGGCGGCTGGCGGAGCTGGGCTGGGATGAACAGCATATCTATCTGCTCAACGGTAGCAAGGATGAGGTGCTGGCGCTGCCGCGCAGTCAGCTGGTTGCGCTTGAGCGGGAGCGGCGAGTAGGCCACGACGGCCAGTGGCTCGACTTCAGCCTTGATCTGCAACTGAGTGAAGAGGAGCTGGCGGCGGCCATGGCCTTGCTGGATCTCAAGGCGGGGGAGATCCATCTGGTGAGTCCGTCGGTCTATCGCTTCGGCTTTAAACGGGCCTGGCACGGTCGCCGGATGTTGGCGCAACGGTTGTCAGATCTGCAAGCGGCCTGAATCGACTATTTTCTCGACAATTCCCGGCAAAGCTCAGATACTGCCAGTGACTCGAATTGATCTTGTCTGCACTGTTCACCCAAGAGATCAATCACTTGACGACAGTGTGGAGAAGGCCACGGCATGAAGCCATGGCAGGTCCGGCATAGGGGTTGTGCCCTTACCGTTATGCTGGGAATTGCATAGAGAAGGCACCTTGAATCGAGAGTGGATGGCATGAAGATTTACGTAGGAAATCTGTCGTACCGCATGACGGCCGACGAACTGAAAACCCTGTTCAGCCAGTTTGGACAGGTTGACAAGGTTGATATCATTATCGACCGCGATACCGGCCAGTCAAAGGGGTTTGGTTTTATTGAAATGCCGGTCAATGGTGATGCCGAAAAGGCCATCGCTGGTCTGCATGGCACAGAAGTCGGTGGCCGTACCATCACCGTCAACCAGGCCAAACCGAAGACAGATGCTCCTCGTGGTCGCCCGCAACAGCGCCACCGCTAAGGTGCCTCGGCAATGAAAAACGGCATGGGTTTCCCCCATGCCGTTTTTGTTTCTGGACGTTTTGCTGTGATCAGGGGACGTCGTAACCGAGCGCCGCCTTGCGGATGCGGAACCACTGCTGGCGGTTGAGGATGATGGATTCGGCGGCCACGGCGGCGGCAATCCGCTCCCGCTTGCCTGAGCCAATCAATGGCAATGGTTGGCTTGGCAGCATCATCACCCAGGCGTAGACCACCTGCTCGATAGTCTGTGCACCCACTTCCTGGCGGATCAGCTCCAGCTCGGTACGCAGCGGCGCATAGGCGGCATCGCTGAACAGTCGGCCGCCGCCTAGGCATGACCAGGCCATCGGCTTGATGCCGAGTTGCTGGCACTGATCCAGGGTGCCATCGAGGGTCCCTTCCTGATGGAGTGGCGAGATCTCCAGCTGGTTGGTGACCAGCGGGAAGGGGAGGCGCGATTGCAGCAGCTCGAACTGACGGGCGGTGAAGTTGGATACCCCGGCGTGCTTGATCTTGCCCGCCTGTTTCAGGGTGATAAAGGCGTCGGCCACTTCATCGGCGTTCATCAGGGGATCCGGGCGGTGGATCAGCAGCAGGTCCAGATGGTCGGTGCCGAGCTTGCGCAGCGAGGCCTCGGCGCTGGCGATGATATGGCCCTTGCCAGTGTTGTAGTGGTTGAGGGCATGCTCCGGCTTGGCGGTGAGGGCGATGCCGCATTTGCTGACGATCTCCATCCGATCACGGAGGGAGGGTTCGAGGCGCAGGGCGTGGCCAAAGGCCTCTTCACACTGATAGCCGCCATAGATATCGGCGTGATCGATGGTGGTGACACCCAGATCCAGATGATATTTCATCAGATCGAGCAGGGCGGCCGGGGAGAGCTGCCACTCCATCAGGCGCCAGTAACCCATGATGAGGCGAGAAAAGGTGGGGCCTTGCGGATGCAGGGCGACACGGGATACAGACATGGTTGACTCCTTGAAAAACGCGATGCGAAAACGATGTGCAACATGGAATACTGCGGGCATCTTGGCCCCATGTGGCTGGCAAAGCAATAATGGGCAGTGGCATGATTCGAACTTTGGTTCTGACCGCAGAGTTGGGGAGAGAGTTGGATGGAAGGATTTGCCGAGCGCTTGCAGAGCCTGATCGGGGAGATGAGCGTGAGTGCCTTTGCCCGCAAGGTGGGGCTCAGTGAAGCACTGATCCGCAAATATTTGAAAGGGGCGGAGCCTGGCTTGGCGCGGGCCAACCAGATCGCCATGGGGGCTAATTGTTCGTTGGAGTGGCTGGCAACCGGCTGCGGTTATCTCTACCGTCAGGCGGAAGTAGTGGACAGGGAGGCTTTGGTAGCGGCGCAGCAACTGCTCACCGAGCAGCAACCCGGGGTAGGGCTGCCCGATGAGGAGGCGCTGGTCACTCTGCTCGCCTATTACCAGTTTTTGCGTACCCACAAGAAAGCGGACGGTTTTCTCGATCTGGCGTTGGCGCGGGAGTTTGGTCGCCATCTGGGGGAAGCGTGATGAGGGGCGTATTACCATTTGGTTGTGTCACAGCCAGTTGATTATTCTGATACGCTCTAAGCAAGATAACTCTCCATGGAATGGGCGATGAGCTACTTGATCCTCGGAAGTGGTGCGCTGGGCTCGGCGCTGGCAAGAGAGCTGATGGCAAGAGGGGAATCCTTCCTGCTGGCCGGGCGCGCCTATCCAAAAGGAATTGAGATGGGGGCTTTCTTCCCGCTGCAAGAGGTTGACGCCATCTCGTTTGATGCACTCTTTACCGCGTATGATACGGACCCGCTTCCCACTGTGGTGATCAACACCATTGGTTTGTTGCACGATGTCAGCTTTATGCCGGAGCGTCGGGTTGAAGAGGTGCACCCCAAGTGGCTGTGCGACAGCCTGCTGGCCAATGCCTGGCCCACGTTGGCGCTGGCGGCCCGCTTCAGCCGGATGATGAGCATTGTTCATCCACTGTGGCTCTGCGCTATTTCTGATCTGGCAGGCTCTATCGCCGTCAATCAGGAGGGGGGGCGTTACAGCTACCGGATGAGCAAGGCGGCCCTCGATATGGGGGTGAAAACTCTGGCTCTTGAGTGGGCGCAGCGTTTCCCGCAAGCGGGGGTGGTCGCAGTCGCACCCGGCTTGATGGACTCTCCGATGAATACCCCCTTTTTGAGCGAGTTGCCTGCGGAACAATTGCAGGATCCTGCCGAGGTAGCGGTGAAACTGCTCAATCTCATCAAGGGGTTATCGTTGACTCAATCGGGCCAACTACTGGATCTGAACGGTCAGCAGCTGCCCTGGTAAATCCCGCCAGTGGTTTCTTTGGACGCCAATTAGCTTCACATTCTGCTCATGCGCCCCTTGCCAAGCGAGGGCCGCATGGCTAACGTCACTCTCCTGTTTCAGGAGGGATCTCATGCGCTATATCGATTTACGAAGTGACACTGTCACCCAGCCCACTGATGCCATGCGTCAGGCCATGCTCCACGCCGAAGTTGGTGACGATGTCTATGGTGAAGATCCGGGCGTCAACGCGCTGGAGGCCCATGGGGCCAGATTGCTGGGCAAACAGGCGGCGCTGTTTGTGCCATCAGGCACCATGTCCAACCTGCTGGCGGTGATGAGCCACTGTCAGCGTGGTGAGGGCGCCATACTGGGATCCGCCGCTCACATCTATCGCTATGAAGCGCAGGGGAGTGCTGTGCTGGGCTCCGTGGCCCTGCAACCCTTGCCGATGCAGCGCGATGGCACGCTGGCCTTCGATGATATCAAGGCCGCGCTGGCGCCTGATGATGCCCACTTCGTTCAAACTCGCCTCATCTGCCTTGAGAACACCCACAATGGCAAGGTGCTGCCGCTCTCCTATCTGCAGGAGATGGGGGCGTTCGTTGCCGAGCGTGGCTTGAAGCTTCATCTCGATGGTGCCCGGTTTTTTAACGCCGCCGTGGCCAGCGAGACCCCGGTCGAGGTGATCGCCGCGCCGTTTGACAGCATCTCGATCTGCCTCTCCAAGGGGTTGGGGGCACCGGTTGGTTCGCTGCTGGTGGGCAGTCACGACTTCATCGCCCGTGCGCGCCGCCTGCGCAAGATGCTGGGGGGCGGCATGCGACAGGCAGGCATTCTGGCACAAGCCGGTCTGTTTGCCCTTGAACAGCATGTGACCCGTCTGGCCGATGATCACCGCCGTGCCAAACGGCTGGCCGAAGGGCTGGCGGTGCTGCCGAGTATTGATCTCGACCTCTCGCAGGTACAGAGCAACATGGTGTTCCTGCGGCTGCGTGAGGGGGAGTCCGCCCCTCTGCTCGCTTTTATGAAGGAGCGGGGGATCCTCTTCTCCGGCTATGGTGAGTTGCGGTTGGTAACCCATCTGCAGATCAGCGACGACGATATCGCGGAGGTGATCGACGCATTCACCGAGTATCTTGGAGCGCGTTGAGACAGCTTGATCACCGATAAACAAGAGAGGGCGCCGTGGCGCCCTCTCTTGTGTTTGCTACAAGCTTAAGCCTGCCGCTGGCCGCTCATCAGCATGGCCTCATCGGTGGCGTCGTAGATCATCACCGCGATGTGGGTCACCTGCCCGCCGAAATCGGCCAGTGGCACCAGCGTCAGGTTCTGGAACATGTGGGGAGCTGAGCCGGTAATGGGGCGATAGTTGGAGAAACGCAGCAGATAGGGTTTCTGCTCCCAGGTGCTGAAGGCGCGGTTGTTCAGCTTGAAGACCATATTGGCCTTGCGCTCGAACCAGGCTTTGTCCACATCGGGGAACAGCTCGAACAGCACGCCATCGCGCACTTCGCCGGCCAGCCGACCGCTGTGGCTCTCCATAAAGCCGTTCCACACCTGCACCTTGTACTCCTTGTCGAGCACCACCAAGCCTACGTCCAGGTTCTGGACTATGTTCATCAGCCAATGAAATTCACGGATTTCCATAGTCACTCCTAGAGCATGTGCATGATTTTGTTGTTCATGGTGGCAATGGAATCTTCGGTAAACAGCAGCAGCAGATCACACTGCACCGCATAATCTTGGATCCGGTAGTTGATCTCGATGGCGAGGGTACGGCGCCAGCGGCTCTTGTTGGTGTTGATCAGCTCGTTGATGGGTCTGTGCTGGCCGAGCACCACCGGGTGGCCCTGACTGAAGGGGGTATCGAGCTGGTTGGCGTAACCGCGCAGGAAGGCACCGATCAGCACGTTGGCGGTATCCATCAGCAGCTCCAGTTCGGCGGTGCGATCCAGCGTCCCCTGATGGTTCATCAGCTTGGCCAAATCTTTGAAGCTGGAGTCGTGGAACAGGATCAGCGCTTCACCGGCGATCCCCGCTCCGATAAACCCCTGACAGACGGCGGAGAGGGTATCTGAATCCGCGGCCGCCGAGAGGGCCATGTGCAGCTCGGAGACCTCCAGTACGTTGACGTTGGGGATGGGCAGTACCACGAAGGCGTTGAGCAGACGGGCCAGCAAGTCGGCCGCCTGACCCATGGAGACGTTGGCCAGCTCCTGATAGACATCGCGAATTTCGGGAGTGATCTTGACGCCCGCATCGGCTACCACCCCGCTGGGCAACAGCTCGGCGACGCTTGGCTGACCGCTTGGGGTGGCACTCCAGAAGCCATGCTTTTTGAGCAGGGCGAGCAGGGTTTCGGGGGCGGCGGGTTTCTTGATGAAATCGAGCGCCCCCAGCCCCATCACCCGCTGATAGGCCTCTGGCTGGATGTCACCGGAGACGACAATCACCTTGTTGCGCAGCCCCTCCCGTTGGAGGGTCTCCAGCACGCCGTAACCGTCCATCTCCGGCATGGTCAGGTCGAGAAAGATGAGATCGCCATGACCCATCAGTACCTGTTCGACCCCTTCCAGGCCGTTAGCCGCGTAGTGCAAGTCGACTTTCCAGTCGGCGGGGAGTGCTCGCGCCAGCTGTTTGCGGGCAAAACCTGAGTCATCACATATCAATACATTCATGGTGTTAGGCAGGCTCTATTGGCAAGGATTGCTATAAGTGTGGCCCGCTAACGGTCAGATGCAATGAGTGAAGCTGTC
Organism: Aeromonas sp. MdU4; assembly: GCF_041929505.1. Lineage (NCBI taxonomy): Bacteria > Pseudomonadati > Pseudomonadota > Gammaproteobacteria > Aeromonadales > Aeromonadaceae > Aeromonas > Aeromonas sp. MdU4. The sequence continues at coordinate 85,936 of NZ_JBHFMW010000004.1, forward strand.
ACCTTGTGAAAATTGGTTATCCCATTGCCGATTGCGATAGCGTGCTGAGTATTTTTCAACAAAGTCAGCGAACATCTTAACACGCAACGGGGCGAACTGGTCTTGGCAGCGCAGCATGTAGAAGGGGCGATTGCCAGTTTGCCAATCGGTCAGCACCGGTACCAGTTGCTCGTCCTGGAGGAAGTTGCTGAGATAGTGCAGCGGGGCGTTGACGATCCCCAGATGGCGTCTGGCAGCACGTACGGCAGCTTGAGTCTGGTTGACGATCAGCTTGGCGCTGCGTTTGATGCAAACACTCTGGCCATCTTTGTCGGTCAGTTGCCAGTGCTGATGCGGCCAGCAGTAGATGAGATCATGCTCTTCCAGCTGATTGGGGTGGGATGGAGTTCCCTTTTTGGCCAGATAGAGCGGTGAGGCAAACAGGCCATACTCGATATGGCCCAGGCAGATCGCATTGGGCAGTGATTGGGGCAACTCGCCGTTGAAGAAGACCAGATCCCGATCATTGTCGAACAGATGCTGGTGATCATTGGTCTGGGTGATATCGAATTGCACCTCGGGATAATGGAGCCCGAATTCGGCCAGCATATCGATCAGAATGGTGTTGGAAAGCGCGATCGGCGCCGCCACCCGGATAATTCCGGTGATATCGGCCTCTTTGCCCTGGATCTCGCCGGTCGCTTGCTCGATTTGTGCGAGTGGAGTGCAGAGACGCTCGTAGTATCTGAGCCCTTCATCAGTGAGGCGGAGCTTGCGCGTTGAGCGATGCAGCAGTGAACAACCCAGTTGCTCTTCCAGCTGGGAAATGCGTCGACTGATGGTGCCTGTTGGCATGCCCAGTGCGGCAGCAGCGTGGGAGAATCCTCCCTCTTGCACCACCTTGACGAACAGGTAGAACTCTTCGATGTGCTTCATAAACGCTGTTCTGGGTGTAACAAGGGGGCAACCATAAAAAGAGCGTCCACGGTTGGCAAGCGTAATTCAGCGTTTAATTGATCTGGATTCGATTTCTGCTGATACTAGTTTTCGACTATCCGTTAACCTCCTCTATTACCTTCCCGATCGTGTTCGTCTGGTGGTGTGAAGCTGCTAGTTGGCATCGATTTTTGTTACTCGCCCCGTTCGGTTCGGCTGCAAACGGGTAGGTTGATCAACACTTTGACCAAGCGCGTGAGATGTTCTTGAGTGGCCAAGCTGTATTTTTTCATCATTTAGTGATGTGACTCAGATCATATATTCGGGTTTTGCTTACTGGGCGTCGAGAAATGAGTTTGGAGTATATAAGTTCATTCTTAATGAGCTCTTTTTGTCCGTTTTGGTTGTTTTTTGGCTGTTTCCCCATCCGCTTGGTTAATTAATGGTGGTTTCGTGAAAGGAATAGCGACTATTTTTGTCGTTGACCTAACTGTTAATAACAAAATTATCATCACTGATAGTGTAAAGATTTTATTGGGTCTCGAGTGGGTAGCTCTTAGTGCTTGTTTTTACACAGAAAAAAAGTTAAAAATCGTCAATGTAATTTGCCTGTATTAACAGTAGCATTGGCTGACGTCTTTCCCGTGTTGCTGGATATGTGCTGTTATTACTGATGTCTGAAATAGTGCTGCTTGTTCTTGGCCATGTTAAGAAATGATGGCCGAGATCTGTTTGTTCCTTGCATTCTGCATATGGCAGTTTGCCAGATTTGTTTCCCAGTTAACCAGTGACTATCCAGCATGAATGACCTTGACCAGATGAATACGCTCGACGAACGGTTACTGAAGACTCTGGATGTGCTGCATACACCAGTTTGGGTCTATGACATCGAGCACCATCATATTTTCTGGGCAAATGGCGCGGCACTTCCCATCTGGGAGGCGACCTCTCTTGAGGAACTTTGCGCCCGCGACTTTTCTGCCGATATGGCTACCGCGATCGATCTGTTGTTGCAGCGCTATTTGGGCGATTTTCAGCAAGGTCGCAGTTACAACGAGTGGTGGACGATCTCCCCCAAGGGGATAAAGAAGCAGATTTACCTGCGCCTCTCGGGCATTCAGTTGGCTGGCCGTCTGATGATGATGACCGAGGCGGTGCTCGACTCCGATACCCTATATCAGGAGTCATCCCTGGCGACCGGCGATACCCTTGCTTGCCTGTTTGATAGCCACGGTGGTTTCGAGAGCGGCAACTATCACTTTGAAATGTGCTTTGGTCAGCGGATCGTCAAGCTTTCCCAGATTTTTTCCGGCAATGATGACAGCTTCTACCAGAAACTCTCCCGCCTTGACGAGGTTGTCACCGAAGGGGAGTGCAGAACGCTCAAGGGGATGCGCTGGTTCCAGTACCAGTTCCGCTATATCCAGCAAGGGGCCCGGATCCTGCTGACCATGCGTGACATCACCGATCGCAAACTCGAAGAGCTGGAGCACCGTCACCTGGCCTGGCACGACTCGCTGACCGGCCTGCTCAACCGTTATGGTTTGATGAAGTCCCTTGAGGCCTATTGCGGACTTGGCGAGCGTTTTGCGCTGGTGTTCATGGATCTGGACAACTTCAAGCTGGTCAACGACAACTACGGCCACAAGGCGGGGGATCGCCTGCTGGAGCGAGTTGCTGGCAGGCTCAAGCAGATTTGCCCGCGAGATGTGGAGCTGGCGCGTCTGGGTGGGGATGAGTTTACTGCGCTGGTACCTCTCGGTAATCAGAGTGAGAGGGCACAGGAGGTGGCCGACCAGATGCTCTCCCAGATGACCAAACCGCTGCAACTGAGCGGACTGCCAGAAGTGACCATCGGCGGTAGTATCGGTATCGCCATCTACCCTGATGATGCGGACGATGGGGACAACCTCATCACTCGTGCTGACATGGCCATGTATCAGGCCAAGCAGATGGGGCGGCTGCGCTGGCAGCGTTTTACCCCCTGCATGCAGCAGACTCTGCAACGTAAGCTCAACCTCAAGCAGTTTCTGGCCAAGGCCATCGGCCGTCAGGAGCTGAGCCTCTGTTACCAGCCACAGATCGATGCGGCCAGAAAACGTCTGATCGGTTATGAGGCTCTGTTGCGCTGGTATAATCCGGTGCTTGGCCATGTTTCGCCGGTGGAGTTTATTCCATTGGCTGAAGAGATGGGGCTGATCCGCGAGATCGGCAGTTGGGTGCTGTCTACAGCATTGGCCCAGATGGCCAGCTGGAAGAAGCGCTTCGGCATGCAGGTACCTGTCTCCGTCAATCTTTCCGGTTTTCAGCTCTCCTCTGCGCTGCCAGGGCAAGTTCGCCAGCAGCTTGGCTTGTACGGAGTCGATGCTGCGTTACTGACGCTGGAGCTGACTGAAACGGTGCTGATGCTCGACATGAAAGGGTGTATCGGTATTCTGGATGCGTTGAGCGAGCAAGGGATCAAGATTGCCATCGACGATTTCGGGACTGGCTACTCCTCCCTTGCTTACCTGAATCGCTTGCCCATCGATACGATCAAGCTGGATCGCTCTTTCGTGGTTGGTCTCAATTTGCCGGTGATCCGGGCAACGGCGGCCATGGCGACCAATCTGGGGTTGGGGATCATGGCGGAAGGGGTGGAAGAGTCCTGTGAGTTGGCCGCGCTGCAGACTCAGGGGTGCCACGTGTTTCAGGGCTACCTGTTTAGCAAACCGTTGACTGTGGCGCAGGTCGAGGCGAGCGGTTTTGTAGTGGAGTGCCAAGTGGGGCGTTATCCACTAGTTAATTCGTAAAGTGCAGGGGAACAAGTGTGCGTTAGACCACAATTTGGCATTTTATATCGCATTATTTAATCGGAATTAATCATCTTTTTGCGGCCCGTCATGGGACGGACAGGTTGGGATTGCTAGTATGCGGCTTCATTTCTAGGGAAAGGAGTATCGCAATAATGAGTCAATCTGCAGTTACCGACCGTCCGGCCAGCTCTCCCAAGGGCTGGCTGAACCGTTTCCTCAATGGTGTCGAGAAAGCCGGGAACAAGTTACCCGACCCCGCCATGCTGTTCCTCTACGCCCTGCTGATCGTTTGGGTCGGCTCCTGGGTGTTGTCCCAATTCCAGTTCGATTTGGTCAATCCCCGTACTGGCGAAGCCGTAGTAGTCAACAACCTGCTGACCGGCGCCGGTCTGGCAGATTTTCTCTCCACCATGGTGACGACTTTCACCGGGTTTGCCCCCCTGGGTATCGTGCTGGTGGCCATGCTGGGAGTCGGGGTAGCCGAGCAGTCCGGTTTCATCAATACCGGTCTGAAAAAGCTGCTGAAAGTGACCCCGGCCCGTTTCCTCACCCCCATGTTGATCCTGGTGGCCATCGTCAGCCATACCGCAGCGGATGCGGGTTATGTGCTGGTGATCCCCATTGGCGGCATCATCTTCCACGCTGCGGGTCGCCATCCGCTGGCGGGGATTGCCGCTGCGTTTGCCGGTGTCTCCGGTGGCTTTGCCGCCAACTTCCTGCCATCCGGCGGTGATGCCTTGCTGCAGGGCTTTACCCAGTCTGCAGCCCAGATCCTTGACCCCGAGTACATGGTCAATACCCTATGCAACATCATCTTTACCGGTGCGTCCTCCCTGTTGATCATCTGCGTCGGCTGGTTCATCACCGAGAAGGTGGTGGAGCCCCGTCTCAAGCATGTCGCGCTCAACGATGATCTGGAAAGTGCCGACGAAATGGGCCGCTACACTGCTCAGGAGAGTCGAGCTTTCAACTGGGCCGGGTTTGCCATGCTGGCGGCCATCGTGCTGCTGGCGCTGGCGCTCTCCCCGAGCGATTCACCGCTGCGTGCTGCCGACGGTTCACTGACCACCTTTGCCGCTCCCGTGATGAAATCCATCGTGCCGCTGATCTTCCTGCTCTTTATTCTGCCCGGGATTGTCTACGGCTTCGTGGCGGGCAACTTCAAGAGCGGCAAGGATGTGATCGATGCCATGTCGGCCACCATGAACAAGATGGGATCCTACATGGTGATGGCCTTCTTCTGTGCGCTCTTCATCAAGGCGTTTGGCGATTCCAATCTGGGGACGCTGCTGGCGCTTTCCGGTGCCGAGGTGCTCCATGCGCTGGCATTGCCTGGTGAAATCACCATTGTCGGGATGATCCTGCTGACCGCCACCGTCAATCTGGTGGTGGGCTCAGCCTCCGCCAAGTGGGCGCTGATCAGCCCCATTTTGGTGCCGATGCTGATGGCGGTCGGGATCTCTCCCGAGTTGACCCAGGCAGCCTACCGGGTGGGGGATTCCGCCTCCAACATCATCACTCCGTTGATGGTCTTCTTCCCGCTGGTGGTGGTCTATTGCCAGCAGTATGTGAAGAGTACCGGGATCGGTACACTGGTCTCCATGATGCTGCCTTACTCGCTGGCCTTCCTGGTGAGCTGGACTATCTTCCTGCTGCTTTACTGGGCGCTTGGCTTCCCGCTCGGGTTGCAAGCACCGTATGTCTATCCGGCCCCCTAAACGGGGTATGCGAGGGAGCCTTGGGCTCCCTCGTTTTTTTCGTTATGGTGTCACCTCACTCTGGAGGTGCCATGAATCAGACCATCGACCTTATCCTTTCCCATCGCTCCATTCGCCAGTTCACTGCCGAGCCGATCACCTCGCCGCAACTGGATGCCATTCTGGCCGCCGCACAGTCGGCATCGAGTTCCAGTTTTTTGCAGGTGACCACTATTATTCGGGTGACCGAGCCTGAAGCTCGCAAGCAGCTGGCACAGCTGGCGGGCAATCAGCCATATGTTGAACAGGCGGCGGAGTTTCTGGTGTTTTGCGCCGACTACCATCGCCATAGCCAGATCGTGGCCGATGCCCAGACCGGTTATGTGGAGCAGTTGCTGCTCGGTGCCATTGATGGTGCCATCATGGGACAAAATGCCCTGCTGGCGGCCCAGTCGTTGGGGCTGGGGGGGGTCTATATCGGCGGTCTTCGCAACCATCCGGAAGAGGTGAGTGAGTTGCTTGGACTTCCCAAGCTGGTGATCCCGCTGTTTGGCCTCTGTCTCGGCCATCCGGCTCAGCAGCCGGAACAAAAACCCCGTTTGCCACGGGCAATGGTGGTGCATCAGGAGTGCTACCAAGCTGAGTTGGATCGTGAACAGTTGGCCCAATACGATCAGCAGATTCAGGCCTACTATCAGGCGCGCAGCAGCAACCAAAAACAGCAGACCTGGAGCGGCCAGATCCGCGCCATCCTGACTAAAGAGTCCCGTCCCTTTATGTTGGGCTTTCTGCAATCACGGGGCTTTAACCTTAAGTAATGGCTCTGATGGGCGATACTAAAGAGAAGTGATCAGCAAGGTTGCTTCTCTCTGATCCGGCAATCCCTCAAGATGAGGCGATCTGCTTCGCGACAAATCGTGGGCAGGGGCAGATATGCAGGCTACCTTAAGTGGATAAGCTGTTGTAGGATCACGCAATTGGATTGGGACAGGGGTTTGAACATCCTATGATTTTAACTTTGGTATTGCTGTCTATTGGCGCACTCCTGTTTTTGGTTATCGCCTATAACGTGGTGCAGCAATATAAACAGAAGGCAGAGTCGGACAAACGCCATGCGGTTGCCAGACATAAAACGGTGGTTGACGAGACCGAAGAGGTGCTGCTGAACGTCAATCTGGTGCCCTTTTCCAAAAATATGGTGCTACTGCTGCAGCACCGGATCCTCGATGCCTACCGTGCCATTGCGCAGGTGATGCCCAATAACCAGATCAAACAGCGCATTGCCGATGTGCAGAGCCAGATAAAAAACGTCCAGGAAAACTACAGTGCGCAGGACGAAGGGCATTTCAAGACTCCTGAATCAGATCGTCAGGCGATCCAGATGTTGCAACTGGTCAAGAAGCTGCGTGCAGTGCTGCGTGTTGAACATAACAAGGGCAAAATTGACCCGCAAGGATTTGCTCAAGAGGAGCGGCGACTCGAGTTGATGCAGCTCAAAATCAATATCTCCAATCTGGTCAAACGGGCGATGGATGCCCAGATCCAGGGGCAGTACGGTACTTGCCGCCAGCTCTATACCAAGGGGCTCTCTGCCATGGCAAGTGTCAGTGACAAGGATCCCTATCTGATGGCCCGTGAAGAAGATATGCGACAGGGGCTCAAAGCACTCGACGAATTGCAGCAGCAAAACAGTGCGCAGGATCTGCAAAATATCAAGGATAAGGAAGCCGACGAGCTTGATGTCCTGTTCCAACCCAAGAAGAAATGGTAAGCATGCCTCATCCACTCGATTCCACACTGGGGCCAATGGCCCCATTTGTTTCTCAACTGTTGGCCAAACTGGCCGCCACTGGCATCACAATTTCCCAGCCTACGGTCGATCACCTCTGTTATCGGGCGGCCACCTTGCCGGAGTACCGCGCGCTATGCGCCGTGCTGGCTGAGGCGGGCACCTTGCTGGTGGAGGGGATGATCGGCGGTCGTCCCATCGCTACTTATCAGCTGCATCAGCCGGTAGAGGCCGGAGCGGTACGGGTTCCCTGTATCGAGCTGGCGGCCCCGAAGCCAGGTCGCGTTCATCAGGCAGGGCTGGAGCATATCGAGCTGGTGGTCTCCTCGCTTGCGGATCTGGTGGCGTGTCACCCCGAGCTGCCGTTCAAAACTGGTAACATGCGAGATAGTCGCAATCCTGATGTCGCGCTGATGTTGCCCTCAGGCCAGATCAAGTTTCACCTGCGCCCGCTGGCCGACGTGATCGCCGAAGAGGTGGCTACTGGCGCAGTGGTGGCGGTGCCTGCGGATTATTTCGAGCAGGATTGATTTTGCGCACAATGCAGTGCGAGTCTGACAGGCTCTTGAATAACGCAGTAAAAGGGTCACCAGTGTGACCCTTTTGCTATTTTGTTGTCTGGCGATGAGTTAGTGATGGCTTGGTTGGTGAGCATGCTTGCCTGATTTTATTAGCCATGCCGATGTGGTTGATGCGCGGGGAGTTGAGATTCAGCCTGCAGCTTGAGGCGGCCGAGCCAGATACCGAGACCTGCAGTCAACACCAGCACCAACTCGATCCCTACTACCAGACCGCCCACTCCTCCCTGTTCCCAGAAGGGGTGGAGGTAGAGTCCGCCCAGACTGGCGCCCAGATAGTAGGCCACCAGATAGAGAGAGGAGGCGAGCGCCCTATTGTGTTCGACATGATGGCCAACCCAGGCACTGGCACAGGCGTGCGCCAGGAAAAAACCGAAGCTGGAGATAAGCAAACCGCTCAGGATCCCGGGCAGACTTCCCTGTAGTAGCCACAGACTTCCCAGCGCTATCAGCGCGATCCCGACGAGCAGCATGCGCTGTGCTCCCCAGCGATTGGCAAGACGACCGCTCAGGGAGGAGGCGACCGTACCCGAGAGGTATGTGAGAAAGAGCATGCCGAGCCACTGGGTCGGCAGTGAGAAAGGTGGCTTGGCCAGCAGGAAGGTGAGGTAGCTGAACTGGTTGAGAAATACCATGAAGTTGAGACCGCCAATCAGATAGGCACCCATGAGCAGCGGGTTGGTCAGATGGCCACGCAGAGCGTTGCCAAACTGCCCTCGCGCCGGGGTAACTGCGACGAAGCAGGCTTGTTTCGGTAATAGCCAGAAGACCAGTGGCAGCAGCAACAGGCTGATCAGGCCGATACCAAGAAACGTGTGCTGCCAGTCGCCAAACCAGCCTGCCAGCAGCCCACCCACGACTCTGCCCGCAATACCACCGAGGGAGTTGGCGGCAATATAGACCCCTACCGCCGAGAGCAGCGCCCGTTTGCTGAACTCCTCTCCCATATAGGCGATGGCGGTGGCGGGCAGCCCGGCCAGCAGCGCACCCTGTACAATACGCAGCAGCAGCAGGGTGCTAAACTGTTCGACCTGCGGGATCAGCAGCGAGAGCAGGATTGCCAAGGTCAACGTGCCCAGCATGACCTGACGACGGCCATGGCGATCTGCCAGCCTGGCGCAAAATAGCAGTGATGCGGCCAGCCCTGCGGTACATCCTGCGAGGGTCCAGCTGGCTGCAAGGGAGTTGACGGAAAATACCTTGGCGATCAGGGGTAATAAAGGGTGAGTCTGATAGAGATTCAGAAACACCAGAAAAGATCCCAGGCTGAGGGCCAGGGTTGCGCGTATCCACTCGCGGCTACCGACTTCAATCATGCGTATTGTCCTGACCACTTTTAGTCAGGGTAGGGCTCTTGCACCCATAAATATAATATATTTAAGTTATCCATCTCATAAGATGAATTGATATATGGACCTGAAACAGCTCACTTATCTGCTGGCGGTCAGAGATGCCGGTTCGTTTACCAAGGCCGCCAGCAGCCTGCACGTAGCCCAGCCCGCCATCAGTATGGCCATCGCCAAGCTGGAGCAGCAGCTTGAATTGCGGCTGTTCGATCGTCAGGACCGAGCGGTACGGTTGACCCCGGAGGGGGAGGTGCTCTGTCGGCATGCCGATCGCCTGTTGCTGCAGATGCACCAGGCAGAAGCGGAGATGGCCGAGCTCAAGGGACTGGAGCGAGGCGAGGTGCGGATCGGGATCCCCTACATGATGGGTTCTTACTATTTTCCTCCTCGCCTGATGGCCTTCAAGCACCGTTATCCCGGGCTCAAGATCCGGGTAGAGGAGGCAGGCACTCGCGAGTTGCTCAGCCGGATTGTGGATGGAGCCCTTGATCTTGCCATTCTGATCACCAGTGATCTGCCGCCGGCCATAGAAGGGGTGCCTCTGCTGAACGAAGAGATGCTGATGGTGGTGGGGGAAGATCACCCGTTGCGTAATGAATCGTCGGTGACTCTTTCGCAGTTTTTCAGTCAAGAGTTGGCGTTGTTTCGCCGCGGTTTTTATCACCGGGAGCATATGGAAGCGTTGGCACAAACGCTGGGGATTGAGCTGAATATCGCCTTCGAGAGCAATCTTATCCCTCTGCTCAAAGCGGTGGTGCGGCAAGGTTTTGCTGTGACAACTTTCTTGCGCATGGTGCTGGAAGAGGAGCCGGATCTGAGCGGTGTGCCTTTTGACCCGCCTATTAATCTCGATCTTTGCGTGGCGTGGCGGCGAGGCGATCCGCTCTCCATGGCCAATCGTGCTCTGCGTGATTTTTTGCTAATGGACCGCCCAACTTGATGGGGACGGGACCGCACCTGAAAGTTTGTTACTATTAATGGTGGGTTCGCTTGAGGGTTACGCCATGAAACTGCAGCAGTTGCGTTATATCGTCGAAGTGGCCAATCACAGGCTGAATCTGTCGGCCACCGCCGAAAGCCTCTATACCTCCCAGCCCGGGATCAGCAAACAGGTGCGGATGCTGGAGGATGAGCTGGGGATCCAGATCTTCGAGCGAAGCGGTAAACACCTGACCCAGATCACCCCCATTGGTCGGGATGTGATCAAGGTGGCGACCGAGGTGTTGGACAAGGTCGCTACCATCAAAGTCATGGCCAAACAGCATGTTCATCCGGAGCAGGGAACCCTCACCATTGCCGCCACCCACCTGCAGGCTCGCTATATTCTGCCCGCCATTATCAAGAGCTTCATGTCTCGCTTTCCCAAAGTTGCCGTGACGGTGAGGCAGGGGAGTGCAGCGCAGTGCCGTGCAGCCGTTCATGATGGTGTTGCCGATCTGCTGCTTGCCGATGCTCGGGAGGAGGGGGGCGATCTGCTGATGCTCCCCAGTTTCCAGTGGCAGCGGGGCTTGGTGATGCCAAAGAGTCATCCGCTGGCGGTCACCTCATCACTCACGCAGGCCGAATTGGCCAATTATGCTCTGGTGACGGATGGCGGCCCACTCGCTCTTGCCCATGACGAGGTCGGGGCCCATGCCGAGCGGCGGATCGCCTGCTGTGCAAGTGATAGCGATGTGCTCAAGACCTATGTCAGACAAGGGCTGGGGATCGGGGTGATGGCCATGTTGGCCTGGGAGCCAGAGCGTGATGCCGATCTGATCACTAAAACGGTGTCCTGGTTACCTGGCGGAGTGGCGGCTATCGGGCTGCGCAGAGGTACGTTTTTATGTGCATATCTCTACGATTTTATCGAGCGGCTCGCCCCGCAACTGACCCGCGAGCGAGTTGAACAGTGCTGCTCTGCACGTTCTAGTGAAGAGTTGGATCAGTTGCTGGCTAATCAGAGCGTGTTACAGCGATAACCATTAGCCGGTTTGCCATGACAATAAAAAACGCCTCCAACAGGAGGCGTTTGACTATCTGATATTGGGTCGTTCAGGCTCACTTCTTCAGCATGTGATCCAGCTTGCTGGCCTTGGTCGACAGATAAAATTCGTTGTGAGGGTTGCGCCCTTCCTGCAGCGGTACCCGTTCAGCGACCGGAATACCGAAGGATTCCATTGCTTTCATCTTGCGCGGGTTGTTGGTCATTAAGCGTAAGGTTTTGACCTCGAGCTGCTTGAGCATGTCGGCGCAGATAGTGTAATCCCGCATATCCGCGGCAAAGCCGAGGGCTACGTTGGCTTCAACGGTATCGGCCCCCTGATCCTGAAGGTGGTAAGCGCGGATCTTGTTGAGCAAGCCGATGCCTCGGCCCTCTTGACGCACATACAACAAGACACCACGGCCAGTTTTGGCGATGTTTTCCATGGCGGCCTGTAACTGGAAACCACAGTCACAACGCAGGCTGAACAGGGCGTCGCCGGTCAGGCACTCAGAGTGGATGCGACCCAGCACTGGGGCATCGCCGGTAATGTCGCCCATTACCAGTGCGGCGTGATCCTTGCCTGTGCCGGTTTCCTGAAAACCTACCAGCGTGAAAGTGCCCCAGGGGGTTGGCAATTTGGATTTGGCCACGAGGGTAACGCTGCTCATAGGTTGCTCCTTACTACTAACAGCTCAAAAAAAGGGAGTCAGTTTAGCGCGCCTTGTCAGGAACGACCATAAGAACAAGTCCCTGCAATGCTTAATGAAATTCCAAAATGAGAGGCAAGTACTCATCCAAGCAGTGGTTTTGGACTTTATGTGTGGATTGATGACTGCCAGGCTCATCACATTCGGGTATAATCGGCGCCCATTAAACCGCTCCCAGGAGCGGGAGCAACATTGTGCAGGAGAGAAGTTATGCCTCAGATGGCCCCCGTAATGACAATTGATGGCCCCAGTGGTGCAGGTAAAGGCACCTTGTGTCAGCTGCTTGCCGATAAGCTGGGTTGGCACTTGCTGGACTCGGGCGCTATCTATCGGGTGTTGTCCCTGGCCGCCCTCCATCACAATGTCGAGCTGGACAGTGAAGCGTCACTGGTGCCGCTGGCCGCTAACCTGGATGTGCAATTCCAGGTTGAGGGTGAGCAGGTCAAAGTGATCCTGGAAGGGGAAGATGTTTCGCGCACTATCCGTACCGAAGAGGTAGGTAATGCCGCCAGTAAAATCGCCGCGTTTCCCCGGGTGCGTGAAGCCTTGCTGCGCCGTCAGCGGGCATTTCGTCAGGCACCGGGTCTGATCGCTGATGGCCGCGACATGGGAACTGTGGTTTTTCCCGAAGCCGAGGTGAAGATTTTCCTCGACGCTAGTGCCGAAGAACGGGCCCAGCGCCGCTATAAGCAGTTGCAAGATAAGGGCTTTGATGTTAACTTTGAGCGTCTTTTAACCGAGATTCGGGAACGTGACGATCGCGACAGAAATCGCGCTACGGCACCCCTGAAACCGGCAGAAGATGCTCTGGTGGTAGACTCTACCGCCATGACCATAGATGAAGTGCTGGCAACGGTGCTCGCCTATGCAGAGCAACAACTTGGTGATGCCAGCGCAAGCTGACATCCGGTCGTCTGCACCAAGGATGGCGCAGATTATTTAAAACAGCCCCGCTTGTGCCGGATTGCAAGTGGATGTTTCATTTGTGACATAAACAATGATCGAATCTTTTGCTCAACTCTTTGAAGAGTCCCTGAACGCCGTTGAAACCCGTCAAGGTTCCATCGTCAAGGGTACTGTCGTTGCTATCGAGAACGGTTTTGTACTGGTTGACGCCGGTCTGAAATCTGAGTCTGCTATTCCGGCTGAAGAATTCAAGAACGCCATGGGCGAACTGGAAATCAACGTCGGCGACACCGTTGACGTGGCTCTGGACTCTATCGAAGATGGTTTCGGCGAAACCAAGCTGTCCCGCGAAAAAGCCAAGCGCCACGAAGCCTGGCTGCAGCTTGAGAAGGCATACGAAGAGCAAGCTACCGTTATCGGTATCATCAACGGCAAGGTCAAGGGTGGTTTCACCGTTGAACTGAACGGCATCCGTGCCTTCCTGCCGGGTTCTCTGGTTGACGTGCGTCCGATCCGTGACACCGCTCACCTGGAAAACAAAGAACTCGAGTTCAAAGTCATCAAGCTGGACCAGAAGCGCAACAACGTTGTTGTTTCCCGTCGTGCCGTGATCGAGACCGAGAACACCTCCGAGCGTGAAAGCCTGCTGGCTAACCTGCAAGAAGGTCAAGAAGTTAAGGGTATCGTCAAGAACCTGACCGACTACGGTGCATTCGTAGATCTGGGCGGTGTTGACGGCCTGCTGCACATCACCGACATGGCGTGGAAGCGCGTTAAGCATCCTTCCGAAATCGTCAACGTTGGCGACGAGATCGCAGTCAAGGTTCTGAAGTTCGACCGCGAGCGTACCCGTGTATCCCTGGGTCTGAAGCAGCTGGGCGAAGATCCCTGGGTTGCTATCGCCAAGCGTTACCCGGAGACCACCCGTCTGTCTGGCCGCGTGACCAACCTCACCGACTACGGCTGCTTCGTTGAAATCGAAGAAGGCGTTGAAGGCCTGGTACACGTATCCGAGATGGATTGGACCAACAAGAACATCCACCCGTCCAAAGTTGTTAACGTTGGCGACGTGGTTGACGTGATGGTTCTGGACATCGACGAAGAGCGTCGTCGTATCTCCCTGGGTCTGAAGCAGTGCAAATCCAACCCGTGGCAGCTGTTTGCCGAAACTCACGCCAAAGGCGACCGTGTTTCCGGCAAGATCAAGTCCATCACTGACTTCGGTATCTTCATCGGTCTGGATGGCGGCATCGACGGCCTGGTTCACCTGTCTGACATCTCCTGGAACAACCAGGGCGAAGAAGCCGTGCGTGAATTCAAGAAAGGCGACGAGATCGAAGCCGTTGTTCTGCAAGTGGATCCGGAGCGTGAGCGCATCTCCCTGGGTGTCAAGCAGATCGAAGAAGACCCGTTCAACAAGTACCTGGCTGACAACAAGAAAGGTGCTATTGTGAAGGGTAAGGTTACCGAGGTTGATGCCAAAGGTGCCGTTATCGAACTGGCTGATGGCGTAGAAGGCTACCTGCGTGCCTCCGACGCTGCTCGTGACCGTGTAGAAGACGCCACTCTGGTGCTGTCTGTTGGTGACGAAGTTGAAGCTAAATTCATGGGCGTTGATCGTAAGAACCGCACCGTAAGCCTGTCTGTCCGTGCTAAGGACGAGGCTGATGAGCGTGTTGCTATCGATAGCCTGAACCAACAAGAAGAAGTTGTGTTCAGCAATGCTATGATGGAAGCATTCAAAGCCGCCAAGGGTGAGTAATCCTTGATGCATGAAAAGGGCGGCATTGCGCCGCCCTTTTTTATCCTGGCAAAATGACTATTGCATGTGATCGGGGAAGGAGATTTAACGTTATGACCAAATCAGATCTCATCGAACAACTGGCATCCAGCCGCATGCATATGCCGGCCAAGGATGTCGAAGCCGCCATCAAGGAGATCCTTGAACAGATGGCGTCGACCTTGCAAAACGGCGACCGGATTGAAATCCGTGGATTTGGCAGTTTTTCACTGCACTATCGTGCGCCCCGCGTGGGACGCAACCCCAAAACTGGGGACAAGGTTGAACTGACCGGGAAATATGTCCCGCACTTCAAACCTGGCAAAGAGTTACGCGAGCGCGTCAACATCATTGAATAATGCAGAAATGGGCATACCTGAGGTATGCCTTTTTTGTTTTTGGCCCAGATTCCTGTGCCAATCGTCTTGTTTCTTAAACTCTTTTCCCATTCACTCTAGAGTCTGCCTGCGATTTTAAGGATAATCAGCCTCTCATTAGATACTGACAGGGAGCTCTTATGAAGCGTATCTTGGCCCTCATTCCGCTGGTGCTGGTGTTTATTTTGACCTTGGCGCTTGGCTCGCAAAATGGCCAGCTGGTTCAGTTCAATTACCTGATCGCTCAGGGCGAATTCTCTCTTGCCATGTTGCTGGGCTTTTTCTTTGCTGGTGGTTTTCTGCTGGGGTGGCTGGTATTTGGCTTGCTGTTCCTGCGCCTGAAAATGCAGAACCGCACTCTCAATCGCACCATGCGTCGTCAATCCCGCGAGTTGGAGCTGGCCCGGTCGACGGGTAAGGAATAATGTTCCTCAATGCTTGAACTGCTTTTCCTGCTGTTGCCCATTGCCGCCGGTTATGGCTGGTACATGGGGCGCAGGAGTGTTCGCCAGGACACCCAGAAACAGAGTAACCAGTTTTCCCGCCAGTATGTGGCGGGCCTCAACTATTTGCTGTCCGATGAATCAGACAAGGCGGTGGATCTCTTTATCCAACTGCTGGAAGTGGACAGTGAAACCATCGAAACCCATCTCTCTCTCGGCAACCTTTTTCGCCAGCGTGGCGAGGTAGATAGAGCCATCAAGATCCACCAGAACCTGGTGACCCGCCAGTTGACCCGTGAGCAGCGTCAGCTTGCGTTGCAGGAGTTAGCTCGCGATTTTCTTGCCGCTGGTTTGCTGGACCGGGCCGAAGCGCTCTGGAACGAGCTGTGCGAAGACAGTGACTTCGAAGAGACTGCGCTGGCTCAGTTGTTGATCATCCATCAGCAACTGCGAGATTGGGACAAGGCCATCGATGTGGCGGTTCGTCTGCAAAAATTTCAGGGCAAGAAGCTGGCCGATCCCATTTCTCACTTCTATTGCGAGCAAGCCGAGATCGCGCTGCGTGAGAGTAAAAAAGCAGAGGGAGTTGCCAAACTAAAGCGCGCCCTCAGCGTCAACTCTGGCTGTGCCCGTGCCAGCCTGCGCTTGGCTGAGCTTGCGATTGAAGCTGGTGAGTATGAGCAGGCGAGCAAGGAGCTGCTGCGGGTATTCGAGCAGGATATCGATTTTGCCTCCGAAGCGATGCCAAAGTTACTTGAGTGCTACCAGCAGTTGGGGCGCACTCACGCCCTGATCCCGTTGCTCGAAAAAGCAGTGGAGGATCATGCTGGCGTGACGGTCACACTGGCACTGGCCAAGCTGGTCGAGGAGCGTGATGGCCTGAGCCACGCTCGAGCCTTGGTGCTGCGCCAGCTGCGCCGCCACCCCTCGATGAAGGGGTTCTATCAGCTGGTCGGTTTTCAGCTGGCCAGTGCGGAGGAGGGGCCAGCCAAGGAGAGTCTCGAACTGTTGCAACAGCTGGTTGGCGAACAGATCAAAATCAAGTCAACCCACAAGTGTCGGCAGTGTGGCTTTGCCACTCACTCGCTGTTCTGGCAGTGCCCATCTTGCCGGCAGTGGGGTTCCATCAAGCCGATCCGTGGTCTGGACGGTGAATAACCATCAATAGGAAGTGAGATGCAAGATCCCAAAGTACTGGTAGCGCTGGATTATCAGCACGAGGCAGATGCCTTGGCGTTCGTTGAACGTATTTCTCCGGCCGAGTGTCGTCTCAAGGTTGGCAAGGAGATGTTTACTCTGTTTGGCCCACAGTTTGTCCGTCAGCTGGTTGCCAAGGGATTTGATGTCTTTCTGGATCTGAAATTTCACGACATTCCCAATACCGTAGCCAAGGCTGTCGCTGCCAGTGCCGAACTGGGAGTCTGGATGGTTAACGTGCATGCCAGCGGTGGCGAGCGGATGATGCGTGCAGCCAAAGAGGCTCTGCAGCCTTATGGCGACAAGGCGCCTCTGCTGATTGGGGTTACCGTGTTGACCAGCATGGAGCAAGCAGATATGGCGCCGCTTGGTCTGGATGTCAGCCCGGCTGAGCAGGTGATACGGTTGGCTACTTTGACCAAGACATCCGGTCTGGATGGGGTTGTCTGCTCTGCCAACGAGGCCCATGAGCTGAAAGCCTTGCTGGGCGCCGATTTCAAGTTGGTGACTCCGGGCATTCGCCCGACCGGTTCGGCGGCGGGCGATCAGCGCAGGGTGATGACACCCAAAGCCGCGGTCGAGGCCGGTTCCGATTATCTGGTTATCGGTCGCCCCATTACGCAGGCCGCTGATCCGGCTGCCATGTTGGCCAGCATCAATGCCGAGTTGGCTGTTGGTGCATAACAGGCCTATTCGCTGATACGCGGAGCAGGCCGAGCAACAGGCCAGCTCCCGCACCAATCAGGTGAGACTCTATGTGTACTCTGGCATCGATCAGGGTAGCGATGGGGCTCTCACCTGCATTATGAAAATCCATTACCAGTTTAATAGTGACGCCTGCTAGCAGTAGCCAGCCGGATGTACGGCGGCCATGGCGGAGATCCTGCATGGCTCCCCAGACAAACAGACCATGCAGCGAGCCGGATAACCCCATATACCACTGGGTCTGTGGACACCACCACCAGATCCCGAGCCCTACTGCACACCAGAGCAACAGCATCAGCAGCGGCAGATGAGCCTGCCCCAGATAGTCGCTAAACAGACTATAGAGGATGGCCAAACCGCCCAGATTGAGCAGCAAGTGCCACAGATTGGTATGTGCCAGATTGCCTGTTATGATCCGCCACCCTTCGCCTTGTGCGATCAAGGTGCGATCGAAGGAGATCTGTACATTCGGTACAGTAAAAAAGAGTAGCAAGCTGGCGAGAGAGAGCGTGATAACCCAGAGCAATCCAGATTTGTCTGACAACATGGAACAGTCCAACGACAAGAAGAGTCGATACTGTACACGTTGCACTCGGGCCATCAAAGCCTGCCTGTGTGATTATATTGTGCCGATTGAAAACCGTACGCCTCTCTATATTCTGCAGCACCCGAATGAAGTGGCTCATCCCAAGGGGACTGCCGCTCTGTTGGAAGCCTCTTTGTTGCGGTGCGAAATTCATGTGGGGGAAGATTTCTCCCGCGATGAGTGGCTCAATGTGCTGCTGGCTGACCGATCCTGTCGCTATTATCTGCTCTGGCCGGATGACGATGCCATCTCGCTGGTCACCCTTCGTCAGCAGGTCGAAAATGAATCCCCAATCCGTACTGCTGTGGCGTTTATTCTGCTAGATGGCACCTGGCGCAAAGCCTATCGCATGTTGCAGAGCAACCCGGCGCTGGCCTGTTTGCCCCGTATCGGGATCGGTGCCATTGCCGGCCAGTATGCCATTCGCAAAAAACCGTTCCCCGATGCCCTCTCTACCATAGAAGCGGGTTATCACCTCTTGTCCCGGTGGGAGGGTGAGTCGGAGCGCTATGCGCCCTTGCTCACCCTGTTCAACCGGTTGAATACGCAGTGGCAGGACTTTGCCGAAGGCCGCCGCGTGTGACATTTCAAGGAGTTATCAAGATGAAGAAAGCAGTTGTCGTGTTCAGTGGTGGTCAGGACAGTACCACCTGTCTGGTGCAGGCATTGGCCCAGTATGACGAAGTACATGCCATCACATTCGATTATGGTCAGCGTCATCGGGAAGAGATCGAAACCGCTCGCCGCCTGGGGAGTGAGCTTGGGATCGCGGCCCACAAGGTGATGGATGTGACCTTGCTCAATGAGCTGGCGGTATCTGCCTTGACCCGTGACGATATTCCGGTCAGTTGTGAGTTGCAGGATAACGGCCTGCCCAACACCTTCGTGCCGGGCCGCAATATCCTGTTCCTGACGCTGGCCTCTATCTATGCCTATCAGGTTGGTGCCGAGGTGGTGATCACCGGTGTGTGCGAGACCGATTTCTCCGGTTATCCCGATTGCCGTGACGAGTTCGTCAAGGCCCTCAATCAGGCCGTTTCGCTGGGGCTGGGTCGCGGCATTCGTTTTGACACTCCGTTGATGTGGCTCGACAAGGCCGAGACCTGGGCGCTGGCCGATCACTATGGTCACCTCGATACGGTGCGCCAGCAGACCCTGACCTGTTACAACGGTATTGCCGGTGATGGTTGCGGCACTTGCCCGGCTTGCGAGCTGCGCAGCCGTGGTTTGAACAACTATCTGGCCGACAAGGTGGGCATCATGGCCAGGTTGTGTGAGAAAACCGGGCTGGGCAAGAAAAGCGCAGAGTGATCCTGCGTCTTGTGGTGGCTTGGGGTATAATCCCCGGCTTTTGCAACAAGCAGTGATCGAGATGCTTTACCCAATCAACGAGATATTCCAGACCATTCAGGGGGAGGGCATCTTTACCGGCCTTCCCGCTATTTTTGTTCGCATGCAGGGCTGCCCGGTTGGCTGCCCCTGGTGCGATACCCGTCATACCTGGGTTGTTGATCCGGCTCGTGAAGTGAATAGAGAAGCGGTGCTCGATAGCTCCAACGAATCCGATTGCTGGAGCAAGCTGAGCACCGAACAGATCATCGCCAGCTTTGCCGAGCTGGGTTATCAGGCTCGCCACGTGGTGATCACCGGTGGCGAGCCTTGTCTTTATGATCTGAACGCACTCTCGTCAGCGCTGTTGGCTGCGGGTTATCAGGTACAGATCGAAACCAGTGGCACCAGCGAGATCAAAACTCATGAGCGGACCTGGGTGACAGTTTCTCCCAAGATTGGCATGAAAGGTGGGTTGCCGGTGCTGCTCTCTGCACTTGAGCGGGCCAATGAGATCAAGCACCCAGTGGCAACGGAACATCATATCGAAGAGTTGGATACCCTGTTAGCCACGGCTCGCCTGCGTCCGGATGTTGTGATCGCATTGCAGCCTATCAGCCAGAAACCTCGCGCTACCCAGTTGGCGATGGAAACCTGCATTGCCCGTAATTGGCGACTCTCTATCCAGACCCATAAATATCTGGATATCGATTAATATGGACTGGTTATCTGATGAGCAAGTGTTGCTCACACTGACCAACAAAATGCCTTATGGTAAATATCAGGGACGCCGCATCATCGATATTCCCGAGCCCTATCTGGTGTGGATGGCGCGCAATGGTTTTCCTGCGGGTAAATTGGGTCAGACATTGGCTCTTGCATACGAGATCAAGCTTAACGGGCTGGAGTCCATGATTATTCCCATTATTAACAGGATGTCAGAATGAGAATATATACCCGGCAGGGTGACAAGGGGATGACCCGTTTGGCGGATGGTATCCGTTTGGCCAAGGATGATTTGCGGGTTGAAACCTATGGCTATATTGATGAACTCAACTCTCATATAGGTCTGCTGATTTGCGAGATCCCGCAGCAAGAAGCCGGTTTATTGGCTGATTTGCACCTATTGCAACAGGAGTTGTTTGATTTGGGAGGCGAACTGGCATTTTCCAATGCAGCCCAAAATGAGTCAATGTGGCAAGTTAATTCAACCTGGACGAGTCGGCTTGAACAGCAGATAGATCGTTATAGCGAGTCATTGCCACCGCTACGCCAATTCATATTACCCGGTGGCTCCCGTGCAGCGGCGCAAGCGCATGTGGTACGTACCCTGGTGCGTCATTGCGAGCGTTTGTTGCTGGCATTGAGCCGGGAAGAGCGGGTCAATCCCGAGGTGCTGCCCTATCTGAACCGGATGAGTGACTGGTTCTTTACCGTTGCCCGCTATCTCATCTGCGTGGCAGGGGGGCGTGAAGTGCTGTGGGTCAAGGCAGCTGATCGCCAGCAATCGGTTATCTGATATTTCACGTTTAACCGGCAATAAAAAACCTCGCCAAGGCGAGGTTTTTTATTGGCAAAGCAAGTGGGATCAGATTGCAAAATCTTCCAGAGATTTGCCTTCTGCTACCGCGCTGGCTATTGCGGAGGGCATCCGACCCTGACCGGTCCAGGTTTTCTCTACGCCATTATCCTGATAGCGATATTTGGCGGGGCGGGGGGCCCGTTTGGTTTTTTCGGATTTGGTCGGGGCAGTGGATACCGCATTGACCAATTCAGCAGGGTCAATACCGGCTGCTTTCAGCATTTCGCTATATTCGTTAATTTTCCGCAGATGTTCTTCACGGGCCTGGCGCTCAGCGGCTTCATCCTGCTGACGTTCGGCAACGATAGCGGTTAGTTTTTCCAGCGCTTCTTCCAGTTGTTCCAGAGAAAGTTCGCGGCAGGTTGCCCGCAGACTGCGGACATTAAGCAGAACCTTTAAAAATTCATTCATAGTATTTACCACGTCGACTCAAAGGAAAATATGAAGTTCACAATGATTCTTACTTGGCAGTTTAAATAAGTCAAGTAGCTCAAAATATTATATTGAGGGAGAGATGAACGTTGTGAATATTACACGAGCGGGTCACCATTCACATAAAGTGGATACCAATGAAACCTTGTTGGATGAAAATACCGCAGTGGTGAGAGAAGCTGCATCATTTGACTACCTTTTGTGGCACTTGATATGTTTATCATGACTATTTAATCAAAAAACTTGCTATAAGCTGCCAGCTGGATAAAATGTCTCGCGAATACCTTTAAGTAGAGGCGCGCTGCCTATGAGTATTTGTGCGGAGGGTGATGCCTGCGATGCACAAGGAAAGGAGTCAGCGCCGAAGTGGCCAGGCCATCATACCGGGCTGCTGGTTCTGCATCTAATAGGTGCAGGACTGCCATAGTCATCCACTATGGAGCGCTACCTGAAGGGGCTGAGGAGTATAACCTCCCCATAGGTTTTGTTTCTTTAGATCCTCTCGGTAGATCTCCACCTGTTTTCTTTAGGTGAAAAGAGATCATGGACATTAGTCATTTTGCCGACTCCGGTTGGTCCGTACTTCCCCCCTTACTTGCTGTCGCCCTGGCGATCCTGACTCGCCGCGTACTGTTGTCGCTTGGCGTTGGTATTGTTACCGGCAGTCTGCTGCTCAATCAGTTTTCGCCCCTCGAATCCCTGTATTACATGTTGAATACCGTGCTCAAGATCTTCTGGGTTGATGGCGCACTCAATCGTGACAACGTCAACATGATCCTGTTCATGCTGCTGCTGGGCGGCCTCATCAGCCTGATGAGCGTATCCGGCGCCACTCGCGCCTTTGCCGAGTGGGCAGCCAAGCGCGCCAGAACCCGCAAGGGTGCCAAAACCCTTACCGGCATGATGGTGTTTGCTTTCTTTATCGATGACTTCTTCCACAGTTTGTCGGTGGGCGCTATCTGCCGTCCGGTGACCGACCGCTTCCAGATCTCCCGCGCCAAGCTGGCCTATCTGCTGGACTCCACCGCAGCGCCAGTCTGCGTGCTGATGCCGATCTCCTCCTGGGGCGCCTACATCATTGCCCTGGTGGGGGGGATCATGGCGGCTCATGGTCTGACCGATCAGAGCCCCATTGCTGCGTTTGTCGAGATGATCCCGATGAACCTCTACGCTGTCTTTACCCTCATCATGGTGTTGGTGGTGATCGCGTTCCAGCTCGACATCGGCCCGATGCGCCAACACGAAGAGTGGGCGCTGGAAGGCAAGCTGTGGGACGAGTCCAAGGGGCGCCCCATCGGCTTGGATATGGAGAGCCCGGAGGAGAGCAATGGCGGCATGATTGACATGGTGCTGCCGATCCTGACCCTGACCGCTGCCACCATCTATTTCATGATCAATTCCGGTGCTGCGGTGCTGAGTGAGAAAGGGCTGCCGTTCAGCGTGCTCGGCTCGTTCGAAAACACCAATGTAGGTTCTTCGCTGGTCTATGGTGCAATCTGCAGCCTGGTTGTCTCCATCGGTCTGGCCATGCGCCTGAAGCTCGGTGCTCAAAACTGGATCAAGGCAGCTCCGCAAGGTGTCATGGCCATGTTGCCAGCAATCAACATCCTGTTGTTTGCCTGGACCATCGGTGCCGTGGTGCGCGACGTGGAGACCGGTAAGTACCTGGCTTCATTGGCTAACGGTAACCTGCCGATTGAAGTGCTGCCCGCCGTGGTCTTTATCCTTTCCTGTGCCATGGCGTTTGCTACCGGCACCAGCTGGGGCACTTTCGGTATCATGCTGCCGCTGGCCGGTGACATGGCTGCCGCCAGCGATATCAGCCTGATGTTGCCGATGCTGGCTGCAGTCCTGGCGGGTTCGGTGTTCGGTGATCACAGCTCGCCCATCTCCAGCACCAGCATCCTCTCTGCCACCGGCGCCGGTTGTCATCACATCGATCACGTGATGACCCAGTTGCCCTATGCGCTGGCCATCGCCTTTGGTGCCGCACTTGGTTATCTGGCCATGGGAATGCTGCACTCCGGTCTTGCTGGCTTTAGTGTTAGTGCCCTCTGGTTTGTGCTCTTTACCAGCTATCACCTGAAAAAGGCCAAAGCGCGGCCAGTTTTGGCAACCGCGTAACATTTATAGAGCAAGGGGCCCACGGGCCCCTTGGTTTTGTCAGGGGCTTTGGTTAGCATGCGCCCCATAAATTCAGTTTCGGAACAGTATCATGGCTTCACTGCACTACAAATTTGCCACCATGAATTCAGGCAAATCCACCCAGCTCATTCAGGCACACTTCAACTATCTGGAGCGGGGCATGCATCCTCTGGCGATGACGCCAGCCATCGATGACCGTTTCGGGGTCGGGGTGATCAGTGCCCGGGTTGGCCTGGAACTGAAGGTGGACGTGTTCAGCGACAGCTGTGATCTGTTTGAAATGGTGAAAGAGCGCCATGCAAAGAAACATATTGATGTCTTTATCGTGGACGAGGCCCAGTTCCTGACTCGTGAGCAGGTCTACCAGCTGGCCCGCATTGTTGATGAGCAGGATATTCCGGTAATGGCCTATGGCCTCAAGACCGATTTTCGCGGAGAGCTGTTCCCGGGCTCCTACCATCTGCTCTGTCTGGCCGACAAGTTTGAAGAGTTGAAGAGCATCTGCTGGTGCGGCAACAAGGCCCACATGAACTCCCGGGTCAACGAAGCGGGTCAGGTGATGCGTGATGGCGAACAGGTGGAGATCGGTGGCAACGATCGCTATGTGTCGCTTTGCCGCAAACACTATCTGGAAGGTCGGGCCTACAAGTAATCCGGCTGCGATATTTTAATAGTTGAGAAGGGCGCCAATCTGGCGCCCTTTGTTTTTTCCTGCTTGTTTCCCCACCTTGCTTCTCTGTGTTTCAGTCGATCTCGATATCCACCGGCGCAATGATGGGGTCGGCCACCGGCAGGCGTTGAAACAGCTGACGAAAATGGTGTTGTACCCGGCCGATATCCACCAGCGACATGCCGGAGGCAAAACCGAACCAGACATAGAGCCCGGTGAGGTCGCGAAACATTGGCGGCAGGTAGCGAGGGGCGGCAATCAGCCCCTCCAGATAGTGCTGATAGAGCACCGGAATGTCATCCAGCGTCACCTTGCCGACAAACAGCATTGGCAGGATCTCGGGCACACCTTCCAGCACTGCGCTGCGGATAAAGTTGACCGTCTCCACATAGCCCCTCACATAGGAGAGATCCTTGGTAAAGCAGGCACCGCCGCCCACCATGCCGCCACGAAAGACCCGCTGGGTGATCTTGTAGGCGTCGTGTTCACTGGTTCCCTGGCCCACAAAGTGCTGGAACACCTCGATAAAATCGGCGCCACGCTCGGCCATGTCGATGGCCATCACCCGATCAGAGATGCGCTTGGCCCGATCCGGAAAGGAGCTGAAGGTGAGCGTCTCAATCAATACTGCCAGTCCCTCCTGACAGGCGGTGATCCGCGGCGAACCGGCGCTCAGCCAGGTGGCATAAGGCTGTTGGCGGCCGTTGAGGGTGGTGCCGACATGGACCCACCCCTCGTGCACCTCCAGCACCTGCAAGTCCAGTTCGGAGAAACGGGCGTGGGAGTTGAGCTTGATGTAGTCGCCACCGGCTGCGGCGTCGGAGACGATGCCATCACTCAGTTTCACCTGCACTGTGCCGTCACTGAAGTAGCTCGACAGCTTGCCCTGCAATTTGGCTACCGCGGCTTCCCCTTCGAACTCCTTGGGGTAGGGGCGCACCAGATGGCGCGCGCCGGGCAGGGAGAAGATATCGCACAGCCGGGAGCCCAGCTCCTTGAGGGTTTTGCGATCCCCGCGCAAGTGATCGCTGGCTGAGCCGTAGAGCAGTTGGCTGTAACGTTGAAAGTCGCTCTGGCCGCGCTGGCGCAGCATCTCGATCACCACCATGTACTGATCGACTGTCTCTTGCAGGATCTGGCCGAGATCGTCCTGTGGCCCCAGTTTTCTGCGGATCCTGTCCCGCAGCTCCTTGAGCTCCAGATACTTGTTGCGCGGATCGAAGCCAAGGGGGAGGGCATCATAGAAGTACCTGTCGATAGCGGGCAGCTCTCTGCCACCGCTTGCCAGAAAACGCTCCTGTAGATGGCGTGGCCACTTGATGGCATCCAGAATGCGGATGGGTTTTTGCAATGCCAGCAGCTCATCCGAGAGTGATTTCAGATGAAGGCGATACTTTTCTTGGATGGTCATGGGGCCCCCTGTGGGGCAAGCGTCATCGTGGATTTGGCTGAGTATATGCATAGCGCTTGCCAAAAAGAAGCGAGCCGCATGGTTATCGGGTTGGCGTGCTTTTTGTTGCTGGCAAATTGGTTTAGACTGCGCCCCTTGATCCCAATCTTGTCGTGGAAATGATGAATATCCCCAGCTCCGAAATGATAATGCGTTGGTTGCAACAGGCTCGTATCGAGCACTATGTCTGCGATCAGTGTCACGGTATCCACATTGTCTCTTTGCAGTCGGTCGATGGTATTCAGGAGAGCCGGATCTTCGTGGAAGAGGAAGGTCTGCTGTTCTCCTCCGAGCTGGAAGTGCGCCCCTCCGCAATGCTGCCGCTGGTCGCCGAACTGGGCCGACTCAATATGCAGTACCCCTCCCTCAAGGTGTTCCTCGATATCATCGATGACAACCTGCCGCGGCTGGTTGTCGGCCACACCGTCTTTACCAAGGCCGGACTCAGCGTCGAGCAGTTCCTGCTGTTCGTGCAAAGTACCATCGCCGCCACCCACGAACTGGTTGCCGAATGCGAACGTTCCGGCTTCCTCAACCTGCCAGAAATCCAGGTCGCGCCGGAATCTGTGCATTAAGTGTTCGAACGGTTCGTCAGGTGAAAAAAGCCGTTGACGCGGGCGGGGCTTTCCCCTAAATTACGCCCCGTTCCAACGCAACAGCGCAGTGAACACCGTGTTGGCTGAACACGTTAAACCACAGACCAAAATTTGGTGAGGTGTCCGAGTGGCTGAAGGAGCACGCCTGGAAAGTGTGTATACGGCAACGTATCGAGGGTTCGAATCCCTCCCTCACCGCCAAATGATAAGCCCAAGCAATTGAATTGCTTGGGCTTTTTCTTTATGTGTGATTTTCGTTATGCCATCCACTATGCCATCTGATGTTGGCTGGTACGGAACTAACTTGTACCCTGTTGGACAGTCTAGCCTAGTCGATGCTTACCAAATGTGTGGAGATGGTAAGTTTTGTAGAGATTGTATACGAAGAAAAATTTTCTTTACTTACAAATCCATTTATAATGCTAGGCCATTAAGTGAACGCTTCGCGATGAAACATTTATCTGATTTTATAATGCATTTCGCTTTTTGATGGGTCGTAGAAGCATATTCCTGGACTGGCTAGAGAAAGAAATTAAAGTGCAGAAAAACGATGATAAGGATGGTTGGCCGGATTTTTACCCTTCCGACCTAGCACTTCCTCCAATGGATGCCTTTGATGCAAATGCAGAGGAAATAGTGTATAGGCTAGTCAAGTCGATTCCTCCGACTGAAAAATGCTTTTTTTGTACTCATCAGGAGCAACCAAATAGGCATAAACAATGTCATACTTTGGAGGAAAAACAGGCTGTTTATGGCACCAGTGTGTGGAATAGCAAAGATTTGTTGGTTGAGGTTATGGCCTCATTGCCCGAGGCTTTAAAGCAGCGAAAGCTCGCATGTGGCACGATAAGTGCTGGTATGGGGAAAATCCGCAAAACGCTAGTTGCGGGGCATTTCACGCTGTGGCTCAAAAAGAACAGTCGTGTTCACCTGAATTTTAGTGAGGTGAAATAAATGGATATATTTGCCAGTGTCCCAGCATTAGGTCAGCTTAGAATAGTTAACGTCTATCTTGAATTTGAGGGACCTAAGATCTTCTACGCCGAGAATGAAAGTGGTTCAACCTTCTTCGTTTACTGGGTAGGGGATGATGCTGATTATGAAAATTGGTACATTATCCCATGCTCTAAAGCTCGGCTCATTGCTTATGAAAAAGCAAAAGTCGGTCTGCGTGATATGCTCGAACGTCAAGAGCAAGACTACTTTTGCGCACTGGCACTTCCCTTTTCAACAGAGCTTTCGTTAAGTTTTGAGTTTAAGCATAAAAACAAAATAGCGGAAATAACTCTACCAGCACCAGGGATTTTTGTTAAAAGAGTTGTAGCATATTCATCTACTCTATTGAATGATAATCTTGTGCCTACACATGAAGTTATTGTCTCAAAATATAATAAAAAGGCAAAACAAAACGTTTCACTTGAACACATGAGCCAAGTGTGTGATCGCTTCAGTGAGTTGGTATTCGGCTTCAATCGTTCAATAGGTGTGAAAGGAAATATGCAGGCGCTGAATGCGCGTTATGGTTCTTTCGCTATTTCGTTACATGCAGAGGAGCTCTCAAAGTTTGAAGAGTTCTTAGGTCAAGTATCATCACTTATGATCCACAAGAAGGACATAACCCATCTGTTGGAATCAAATGATATCGACATCAAGGTTTTTCTTAATTTCTTGAAAGCACTTGAGTTATCAAGCGTTGACTTTGAACTTCGCTCATCAGCATCACCAGATCAGATCATTAAGCTTTATAAAGTTGATGCTGAATTATATTTATCGAAGCTTAAATCACGAGCTATGACCTATATCTCATCCATCAAGGTCCCACAGGGAAATAGTATTGAAACAGTATTTCAGTATGTTGAACTCAAATGGAACAACGAGCCAATCACAGCGGAAAATTTGAATGTAGATAAACGCTTAGTTGATTATTATCGCCATGCCGCACTTATTCTAGGATTCCTAGAATACAATGGAGAATTAACCCCACAAGGGGAACGACTGGCACTCTCTGATGAGAGTACACGATATCGAATTACAGCGAATGCTTTTGAGGGGAGTGAGTGTGCTTGGGCGTGGATGAATTATTGTGACATTACAAGTCTGGCTGACATTGATGCCAGTACTGCGATGGAGTTCTTAAGCCAATGCTGTCCATCTCTTTCTGGTGACACGATTTCACGGCGAGCCAATACCCTCAAGTCTTGGTGTACGCAATTAAAACCCCATTACACCAATATGAGTTCATGCATATAGTAAACTAGGGTAGTGGGTAAAGAGAACGATGGTCTCTTTACCCATTATCTACATGCTTTGATAATCGTTGTAGTTTTAGTATGAATACATCCCAGTTATAAGAACAAATTGCCCCGAGAGAAAGGTATCCAATCCTAACGCTGGATAATTCAGAATTTACACTAGTTCCACCGTTCAGAACCATTAATCCGCTATAGAGCAGGCAGAAGATAAGTAAACCGATTACAATTGAAAGTACGGGTGCCATGAGATACCCCCACACATGATCTATATCTAAAGTTTTAGTTACTGCCGAATACTTATGCAGCGAAGTAATGCTGAGGGTTGAACCACCAAGCAAAGCACCGGCAATCGTAAATGTAGCCAATCTTATTTCATCACTGATCACTAGTTCGCCTGCAGGCTGAAGTAATAAGGCTAGAAAGGTATAATCTCCAACCCAAGTAAGGAGAAGGTATTTAACTGTGATTAAGGTGCAGGTTATTATCCAGAAGAAAAGAAAGAAGGAGAGGATAAATCGCCATTTATCTATACAATTTTCATTCTGTACTTTATCCATACTGGAATCCTTTAGGTTAACTTCAATTTAACTCGCGATAGCGAAATTAGAGCCTTTACAAAGTAGGAATGACTTTTAGGTTGTTTTTGGCCAATCATTGGTACATTTTCTTGGGAGTATTCCTGTAATAGATCTCTGATTGCGGCAGGTTGTGTGGCACTTTGGTGCCGAGTTCCCTAACTTGATTCTTGTTTACTCAATTCCAAAATGGCATGTTGGTACCTTGCTCTCAGATGAAACATGGCTCGTATGATACCGGAAAAATTGGAGTTAGTCAGGTTCAGGAAACGGTGATTCCATCTAGGATGGGATCATAAAAAACAAAGGGAAGGCCATGAATTGGCCTTCCCCACGACCGACCCACTTATCACGGACGAGTAGGTTGAAAAATGTTACCACAAGCGGATTGGTGGTCACGCCTTGCGGTCAGGATTGGCGTCCATGTTCGTCGTTGGGTAAATGGCTAAGTAGACATAGCCGTAGCTGCCAAGGGTATCGGCTTCGCAGGTAAAGCCTCCGTGCTGGATAGTGATGCAGTGCTGACGTTGGGCATCCAGTTCGCCGGTCACAGCAGCTTGGCTATCTGCATCTGACTCCATTCACCTATTAGACTGGCTCGATCGGGTAGAAAATCCAGTCGGTAGCGACTCTGTATCAGACGAGCAGACGAGCGCCAAAGCGTGGGGAGATATCACGTGGCAGACCCCAGCAAATGCTGGGAAGCGGTGTGAGAGACTGGAGCTCTGGAGAGTGCGTGGGATGGGTTGTGCTCATGATTAGCGGTACCTCAGTTGAATGTCGATGCGGGTGCCTGGCACGTTGTGGCGCTGGCGTAGTCTGGTCAGGTGCTCTGGGAGCTCTGTCAGGCTTGCCAGTCGCCCTCGGTAGAGCCGTGAGAGATTGACGTAGTCGGGGTGGCTCACGGTGATGGTCACCTGATGCCCTGGCTGCCAACGGCCAAACAGACGGGTTTTGGCCTCCTTGATGGTGGTGATGCCGGGAGCGGGTAACGTCTGGCGGTTGCGTAGATGCAGTTTGTTCAGCTCGGGGGCATAGCGATGCACCTCGAGCCCGGTGATAAGACGGGTCATGTTCGGTGACTCCAGTAATGAAAAGGGCCAGCCCTCTCAGGCTGGCCCTTTATGCTGTCTGTAGATGAGCGAGATGCTGTGGCGTCAACGGGCGCTGTCAGCCGTCTCATTGATCACTGGCTTGCAATTGAGCCGGTCCAGCAGGTGTCGCGAGCCGTATTGAGCCACTAGCCGGTCTATAACCATCTGGGCACAGGCTGTTCTGCTGGGCTTATTCTCAGGTATTGCGTAACGAGCGGTGAGCCAACCACCGAGCAGCGCGATGCGGTAACCACTCGGGATGTGGGTGAGCGAAGTCCCTATGCCCCTCCCGTGAATCAGGAAGGGCACGACCTGGCAGCCGATGTTGATATCCATGCGTTGTCCCTTGAGCTCGAAGGTGGTGAGCTCACCGGTCTGCGGATGTTTGCCAGGCACTCTGATGGTGATGTGTTTGGCCATTTCACACCTCCGGTTTGCTTTCAAAATGGCGGGTCACAACGCCAGCATCCGGGTCGATGCTGATAAACGCAGGGGCCTGTGGGTAGTACTGGTAGAGCCGCGCCAATTCAGCGCGAAACGCCTCAACGTTTGGCGCAATCACATGACTGGTATCCCCTTCGGTGTAGGTAAAGGTCTCGAGCTTCTCTGTGTTAATCCAGATGCCAAAGTACCAGGCATCCTCTTCGGTGTCGTATTGCTGCCAGCCTTGGGCCAGTAGCGTCCGGTCGTAGTAGTAACGGTCAGCCTGATGGCTGCCACGGTCGATGCGGCAACCCGTCACGGTGAGCTCAAGCGGGATGCGGCCCACCTTGTGGGCTTTCTTGACCCGGCGCAATGTGTGCCGTGCCTTGGCCTTCTCTTTGCGCGGGTCGTAGGGGTTCAGCTTGCTGCCCACGTAGTTGAGGATCCCCTCGGCATTGGCGGCTGCATTGTGCGTCAGCGTGTGCAGCAGGGCGGTGACTTCACGGCGGGCCAGTGTGCCCACGTGATAGAACTTGTTCATGATACTTCTCCTTGAAACAAACACCCCGCTAGTTAGCGGGGTGGTAGATGTCGAGGTAGAGGTAGCCGTAGCTGCGCCTCGGACTGGCTTCACACACCCAGCCCTTGTGTTCAAGGCGAAACACCACGTCCATGTCGGTGCATATCTTGTATGCCTTGGCCATCTTGGTTAACTCACGCAGGAAGTGCGGCAGCACCGTGTCGCACTCGGCCCGCCACGCCTCGTCTGGCTCGCCGTACATACCGGCACGGTCGCCTAGGAAATCAACATAACCACGTTGCAGAATGGCTCGAGCCCCCAGCTTGGGTAGGTTCGGGGTGCCCAGTCCCCATGTCATGTGCTCGAAGATGCTCATGTGTGGCTGCTCCAGTTTGGATTGTCGTTGGTGCCGTGGTTGACGTAGGCACCCACAATGGTGCGTCGCCACTCCCCAACGGGATAGCCGAGGTCGTTGCACTCACGCTCCCACCACGCAAAGTTAATCTCGCGGGGCAGGTTGTCCACCATGTCCAGTGGACTCACGAACAGCGTGGTCTTGTGCATCGTTGGCACGGGCTTGATCTTGTCGGGGCCAGTGCGCTTACCGGTCTCGTCATAGTCGTGTGCCCACTTCGGGAAGGTGAGCTGATAGGCAATGAGCCGATGCAAATCGCCATGTGCGCTCATGGCCTGAGCGACTGCGACCTGAGTGAAGCTATCGTTGAATTCGATCATGGGTGTTTCTCTCTTTCTGCAGGTGAACGGTAAGCCGCTGCCAGCAGCGCAAACTGTTCGACCAGGTAACTGATGCTAATCCCCAGTTCATCACTGACCCCATCACCCAGACGGTGATGCAGGTGTGCTATGTCATCGGCGATACGTTGAGCTATCTGGGCTGTACCGTCCGGTGGTGAAGTCGTCATGGTCAGGGTGATGGAGATATTCATCACATCTCTCCCCAAGGGGCTTGGTCCCACAGTGACAACCGGGTCAGCACGTCTTGTGCGAGAGCCTGTTGCAACTGCTGTAGTACCTTTACAAGCCGAGGTGCCTGCTCAGGGCTCCCGCTCCATTCACTCGATTGGTACAGGGCGCAGCAGGTGAATTTGTACAGCGCCACCAGTTCGGCATCGGTGAGTGGTATCTGGTGGTAGCGGTGGGCAGGTTTAAGCGAACTCAGCTTGGTCGAGCAGTGCTGACGTGGTTCCTTACGCTCCTGCTGACGCCCCAGCTGATAGCGATGCCAGACTGCCCGCCGGTTGGCGAGCATCATCAACCGTACCAACCGATCTACCCGCCATGTCCAGGTACTGGTCGTGTCTGCTGGCGGGAACCACCAGAGGGTGCGCAGCAACTCAAGGGTGTAGTGCGGTGGCATCGGGGTATTGCAAAAGCGGTGTAACTGCACGGCAAAGGCCAGGTAATCCTGGCGGTCGATCATGAAGGCAGACATAGGCATTTTTCCTTGAAATGCAAAAGGCCACCTTCGGTGAGGTGGCCTTGTGGGTGATGTCGGGATATCCGGATCATGGTGTTGGCGCTGATGATCCTGGTTTGGGATGCTGGCGTTATTCGTGCGCCTGCTCGGCTTCTGGGTGAGCGGCATCGAACAGGATGGCGTAGAGCGTGGAATCAATGCCGTTAACGGCGTCGTGGTGCGGGTAATAGGGCGGTACGTCTCGGGATCGCTCGAAGTAGTCGCCAAAGCAGCTGAAACACTCACGTATTTCGATGGTAGAGCCCTGCAGCAAGGTCTCTTCAAACTGCCTAGCATAAACCTCGTCATCACGCGCCTTGTTGACGGCCTTTTCCAGCAACGCCTGCGCATCTTCGTTGCTGACGGCTGTCAGGCTATGGCGCAGCTTCTCGAGCGTTTCCTCAAGGGAATAGGGATTGGGTAATCGCATGGCGTTTGTTCCTTCTTGGCGCGGCTAATGGCGTAGCTGATGGAGCAGTACATCAATGGCCTCGATACAATCGGCTTGGGTGAGTTGGTAGCCATTGGGCAGATGAGCCACGATAGCGGGTTCAGCCTGCATGTCGACGTTGTCTGCAAGCCAGCAACGCAGCTCAATGAGGATGTCGATGGTGGTGAGGTGTGCTTTACCGGGGATGGGGTTCATAGCTGACCTCGCTCGGCCATCGAGACAACGCCCTCAGCGCCAACGACCAGATGGTCGAGCAGGCGGATATCCACCAGGGCTAAGGCCTCTTTGAGGGCCTGGGTAAAGACCCGGTCAGATTGACTGGGCTCAGGGTTACCACTGGGGTGATTATGGACCGCGATGAGCGCCCCGCAATTGCATTGCAAGGCCCTTTTGACCACTTCCCGTGGGTAGATGCTGGCACTGTCCAGGGTGCCACGAAACAGCTCCTCAAAGGCAATCACCCGGTGTTGGGCGTCGAGGAACAGGGCACCAAACACTTCATGCTCCCGGTCCTGCAGCAGGGTTTGCAGTCGCTCGGTGGCGTCCGTGGTGCTGGTAATGGCAGTGCCTTTGGCCAGGCGCTTGCGAGCAATCTGGTTGGCAATGTGTAGCAGCTCTTGCTCGGTCACGGGTTCGGTGACGATATAAGTGCCGGGGCATTCCCCAGCTCTGAGCTTGTGGTAACGCATGTGGGATCCTCCTGAAAAAGAAAGACCCCGGCAGCGCAAGGCATGCCGAGGTCAACGTCGTAGAGATGATGTTGGTACATGTTAAGGATAAGTCAGTTGGCCGTGGTGGTGGGGCCTGATGTGGCTGTAGGTTCACGCCTTACCTGTATCAGCGACGATCCGGGGACCAGCACGGAGAGCGGAATAGCGAGTGCCACACTCAGCCGTTCGGCCAGTTCATAGGCCGGACCAATGGTGTCGTAGTCCGCTACCCAGGTGGCCATGGCAAGGCCACTGGCCTTCACCGCCCGCAGATAGACGCTGTAGCCCTGCACGGTCAGGCCACTGTCACGTACCACCTGCGTCTCTCCCTCTCGATTGATGGCCTCCAACTCAACGGCTATCGGATGTTTGGGCATCATGCCTCCTCAGTCACCACTGACGGTGACGGTAAAAAAGCCCAGCTGGGCGTAGGCAAGAAAATTGTTCTGCCACATGTTGAATAACGCTTGGGCATCCACCATGGGGAGCGGTCCCCAGCCTTGCAGGTAGTGCTCGTTATCCAGGAAGTTGAAGTCGAGTTCTTTGCAGAGCTCGGTATTTTGTCCCAAGCCTTGGTAGCTAAAATCAGTGACGTAGTCGAATAGCCAACCATCAAGACCACGTATCAGCTGGATCTCGACCGGATGGACGCCACCACTTTGAGGTTGATAGTCAGGGTTGCGAAAGCGGAAGGTAAGCCGGGTGAGTT
>NZ_JBHFMW010000040.1:0-3096 GCF_041929505.1 Aeromonas sp. MdU4
CCCATTAACAACGCCCCTGAGGGATAAAACAGTCAGGGCCGAGTAACCCGGCTTGCGGGTGCTGCCAGCGCATCAAAACCTCAATACCACAAGGTTGGCGGGTGCGGGCATCGATGACCGGTTGTACATATGGGATGAACTCGTTGGCATGGAGTCCCCTACGCAGCTCCTGGGCCGGGGTGTTGGGTCGCGTCAGCCACCACCTGGTCATGGCACCACATCCTAGCGAGCCGACCAACAATAACAGTAACGTGGACCAATGGGCTGGTATCCAGTATGACCAGGTCTGGGTCGCCAGGGGATAGCCCACCGTGATAGAGAGTGGATAGCGCAGTGACATGCGGCTGCGCATGGCGGCCAATGCCGCGTCAGGCTGGTGATGATAACGGTGGCCCTGCGCATCCAGCCATTGTGGCCCGACCCGCAACCAGGCGTGAAGCGTCTCCCCCGAAACCTCTGTCAACGCCTTGGCCAGGTGGGTGCTGTCAATGTTGATGATGACCGCCCCCTTGGGCACGGGCGTGCGCAGTGATAGCACCGGATGGTCCGGCCACCAGGATGACCCGGGTAGCAAACGTATTTTGCCGACAAAAAAGGCCTCTTTCGGGGCGTGTTGTTGCACCTTGCCAAGCAGCGAGGTGCAGTACACGGCCCCCTCGTGGTCAGCGAGGTTGATGGTGCGGACCAACGCGGCCTTGGTGGCTTCACGGCGCAACGCCGGTAATACCGCGAGGCAGGGCTGGCCGACCATGTCGGCGACCTTGCTGTTAACACGTTCGGCCTCTGTTAACATCCGCTCGATACGCAGCAAGAGCTCGCGAGCGATGGTCAGGGCGTGCTGTTTCTGCTGGTGCAGCCCTGCCAGATAGAGTAGGGCGATGCCAAACAACAGTGGCAAGAGACATCCCAGCACGGTCAGCGGCCAATGCCAGCGGGAAATGCGTGGTTGGGTGGGTGGCAACGGCATGCAGCAGGTCCTTTATCGATAGCCCTTGAGCGGAGTCATGTTTAGCAACCGCATCGCGGTCGAGCCGGGGGGGGGATATCAACCATGGCAGCAACACTGCCAGTAGGTGGCCGAACCTCTCCCGTGGTTTAATTCTTGCACTACGCCGGCAAAAACGAGTTGCCGCAAATGATAGCGGGCTTTATACAGCGATATATTGAAGGCTTCGCTGACGTCAGCGGTGGTGGCCGGACCTGGCCGCGTGGTAAGGAAAACTAATATATCGCGCTCTGTTTGTAATGTACGGTGATGCGTGGCCATGTGACCTCCTGACTGTTGAAAGTATATTCCGTGCGCCGTAACCGATCACCGATGGGGAGGCGGCGAACAATATTCGATATCGGTGAAATGCTGCATACATGGTTACGTGATTGATATCATGATGAAAATATTGAGGCATAGTGCTTGCTTCAATTTAAAATATTTTTATGGATTACGTCATATATAAGCATGCTGCGTGATTGGTGGCAAGAGTATTTGAATATCATTTATAAAAATGAATTGGTTATTTCTGGCTCTCTATTTTGGCTTGTTTTTTTGTAATTAAATATGGCGGTTTGTCTAGCGGAAGGGAGGGTAAGCAATTGAAAGAAATGACAAACTACTACTTGATTTTGTTTTTTTGAGTAATGTTTTGTTACAATATTTATTTTGTTATGCTTTGTTCCTCTTATAGTTTTTCTTGGCGAGATGAACTATCTCATTTCTCCATGGTAATCTATTTATTTGTCATTATCTCTTGGTGATGGATATGTTATTTAGTGCTGCTTAAGCTCCACACTATATGAATGTTCAATTTAAACACTTGAATGTAGTCCATTGCTACTGTGGAATTTATTAAGTATCCCAACAGCAGTTGCCACGTCGGCTCGTTATTGGCACGGCAGAAACGCTGCCAGTCGTCACTGCCGTATTGGCTGCACGATGACCTCGCCTTCAGGTCTACGCCGCCATACGGCCATCATCAGTGCATCCAGCGCGAGCTAGAGGGAGAGGGTCGGTTTCATCGACCAACCCACCACGTTACGAGCGAAAAGAGGTGTTGTTAATGGGATGGTCGCCCCTACCCAAAACGGCATTTGAAGTGCCACAGTGGCGAATGTACGTTCCCACTAATGAGAGAGGCGACCACCATGAAAGCTACGACAATCGGCATAGATTTGGCAAAAGAGGTGTTCCTGGTTCACGGGGTGGACGAGCACGGTAAGCGGTTGTTCAACAAGCAACTCCTGCGTTCACAAATAGCCTCCTTTTTTGCCAATATCCCACCCGGCTTGATCGGCATGGAGGCGTGTGCCTCCTCTCACTACTGGGCCAGCACCCTGATGTCGTTAGGGCATACTGTCAAACTGATGACTCCCCAGTTCGTCAAACCTTACGTCAAAACCAACAAGAACGATGCGGCCGATGCAGAAGCTATCTGCGAAGCCGTGACTCGACCCAACATGCGGTTCGTCCCTGTCAACTCCCCGGAACAACAAGCCGTGCTGGCACTGCATCGGATCCGTCAGGGTTTCATCAAGCAGCGGACCGCTCAGGTCAATCAGATCCGGGGATTACTAGGGAAATTTGGCATCATCATCCCCCAAGGCATCACCCAAATACTGCGCAAGTTACCCGACATCCTGGAGGATGCCGATAACAGGTTGCCTGCCTTGTTCCGTCAACAGTTGAGTCTGCTACAGGATTATCTGGACCACCTGTTCAAGATAACAGCGATACTCGACAAGCAAATCGAGCAATGTCATCAGCAGAACGCCTTGTGCCAATGCATCGGTAAGATCCCCCGGCATCGGTTCCATCACCGCCAGTGCGTTGGTTGCGACTATTGGCAATGCCAACAATTTCGAAAATGGCAGGCAACTGGCCGCTTGGCTCGGGTTGGTGCCACGCCAGCACTCCAGCAGCGGCAAGCAAACCTTGCTGGGGATCAGCAAACGGGGGGATACCTATTTGAGAACTTTGCTAATCCACGGTGCCAGGGCAGTTTTGCAGTCGGTGAGGCGTAAACACGATGTCGTCTCGTGCTGGGCAAGCCGGTTATTAGAGCGTAGGAATAGCAATATTGCAGCAGTGGCGTTGGCCAACAA
>NZ_JBHFMW010000041.1:0-1389 GCF_041929505.1 Aeromonas sp. MdU4
GGCGTTGTTAATGGGATGGTCGCCCCTACCCAAAACGGCATCTGAAGTGCCACAGTGGCGAATGTACGTTCCCACTGATGAGAGAGGCGACCACCATGAAGGCTACGACAATCGGCATAGATTTGGCAAAAGAGGTGTTCCAGGTTCACGGGGTGGACGAGCACGGTAAGCGGTTGTTCAACAAGCAACTCAAGCGTTCACAAATAGCCTCCTTTTTTGCCAATATCCCACCCTGCTTGATCGGCATGGAGGCGTGTGCCTCCTCTCACTACTGGGCCAGCACCCTGATGTCGTTAGGACATACTGTCAAACTGATGGCTCCCCAGTTCGTCAAACCCTATGTCAAAACCAACAAGCACGATGCTGCGGACGCAGAAGCTATCTGCGAAGCCGTGACTCGACCCAACATGCGGTTCGTCCCTGTCAAATCCCCGGAGCAACAAGCCGTGCTGGCACTCCATCGGATCCGTCAGGGTTTCATCAAGCAGCGGACCGCTCAGGCCAATCAGATCCGGGGATTACTAGGGGAATTTGGCATCATCATCCCCCAAGGCATCACCCAAATACTGCGCAAGTTACCCGACATCCTAGAGGATACCGATAACAGGTTGCCTGCCTTGTTCCGTCAACAGTTGAGCCTGCTACAGGATTATCTGGACCACCTGTTCAAGATAACAGCGACACTCGACAAGCAAATCGAGCAATGTCATCAGCAGAACGCCTTGTGCCAATGCATCGGTAAGATCCCCGGCATCGGTCCCATCACCGCCAGTGCGTTGGTTGCGACTATTGGCAATGCCAACAATTTCGAAAATGGCAGGCAGCTGGCCGCTTGGCTCGGGTTGGTGCCACGCCAGCACTCCAGCGGCGGCAAGCAAACCTTGCTGGGGATCAGTAAACGGGGAGATACCTATTTGAGAACCTTGCTAATCCACGGTGCCAGGGCAGTTTTGCAGTCGGTGAGGCGTAAACACGATGTCGTCTCGTGCTGGGCAAGCCGGTTATTAGAGCGTAGGAATAGCAATATTGCGGCAGTGGCGTTGGCCAACAAGAATGCCCGCACGGTCTGGGCGCTCTTGACCAAAAACCAAGAATATTGCCCCCGGCAATAAGCATGTAAGTTCCAAAAGGAAATGAGCAAATAGTACCACCGATTGTTCAGGCAGTATGAAGTGATGGCTAGACAGGTCAGACCGAGATGGGGCAAACCCGCTTTGGGCAAGGCTCTAACGAGAGCGCGTTGTTGATAGGGCCCCCATCAGCATATTCCATCAGGGACAGAGGTTTTACGCCTCACCACAGTCCGGATCTATGGCTGCAATCGAAGACTTGTGTGTCAGCATGACAGATTGGCCTGGCAAAACGGGGGCGACCATCTATGCCCAAATC
>NZ_JBHFMW010000042.1:0-838 GCF_041929505.1 Aeromonas sp. MdU4
TGCCCAAATCGATGCAGCTTGAATGGAACTAACTAAGGACTTGGTGATCTGATCACCATCATCCCTTTCAAGTCTGCATCATGGGCACGTCGCTTCACCCCATCACCAACTGGCCTAAATACAACAGGTCTCTGATTAACCGTGGTTCCCTCACCTTCTGGGTTGATACCGAGGCCATGAACAACTGGTTCCACCACGACCATCATGGGCGCCGGGGCCGCAGCCAGCTCTACACCGACCAGACCATCTATACCTGCCTGATGCTCAAGGGGATTTTCAGTCTCACTCTGCGGGCCACTCAGGGGCTACTCGACTCCCTGTTCCAGTTGATGAATGTGCCGCTGTGCGCACCGGACTACAGCTGTGTCAGCAAGCGCGCTCGCACGGTGAAAGTGTCCTATCGACAACCCGCCAAGGGGCGTATCACCGACTTGGTCATCGACTCAACCGGGCTGAAGGTGTTTGGTGAAGGCGAGTGGAAGGTCAGAAAACACGGCGCCGAGAAACGGCGAGTGTGGCGCAAGTTGCATCTGGCGGTAGACCCGGCAACCCACGATATCGTGGCAGCAGAAGTGTCATTGGAAAATGTCCATGATGCAGAGGTATTGCCGACCTTGCTCAGCCCACTGCGGCGCAAGCTGGGACGTGTTTATGCGGATGGCGCCTATGACAACAAAGCCAGCCATCAGCTTATCTCGTGCAAAGGGGCGACAGCCTGTATCCCGCCTCGCAAGAACGCTGGACTCTGGAAAAAGGGGCACCCAAGAAATGAGGCCGTGCTGGTGATGCGTAAGGAAGGGTTGGCGCACTGGAAGAAAATATCGGGGTATCACCGTCG
>NZ_JBHFMW010000043.1:0-5576 GCF_041929505.1 Aeromonas sp. MdU4
GCAGGGGTGGGTCCACTGATTGGGGTGATGGTGGGGCTCGCTGCCCGTCAGGAGACCTTTGTGGTGACGGGAGTGAGTTACTGCTTGTTGGGTGTCGCCTTCCTGATCGGATTTCGTCGTGAGGGGAGTGATAAACCCGTCGAGAGTCTTACTCTGGGGGCCATGCTCAAGGTAGTGGCGCGGGATCGGGCCTTTATGCTGTTTATCCTCGCCAATTTGCTGATGATGCTGGTATATGCGCAGGTGGAGTCGCCGCTCATTCAATATTTGACCCGGGCTGGCGCTCCCGAGGTGGAGACTCTGGTTGCTTTGCTGGTGGCGACCAATGCCGTCACCATCATTACGCTGCAGTTTCCCTTGCTCCATCTGACCCGGCGCTGGCGGGTAAGTTTGCGCCTGCAGTTCTCCATCCTGCTGATGGCTGCAGCCCAAGTGCTGTTTGCCCTGTCTGATCCGGCTTTGCACTGGCCCTGGCTGGTGGCGGTCTTTCTGCTGAGCGTAGGAGAGGCGGTACTCTTTCCACTTTTCAATGTGCTTATCGACGAGATGGCTCCACCTCATCTCAAGGGGAGCTATTTTGGGGCGAGCGCCCTCTCCGGGTTAGGTTGGGCGCTGGCTCCCCTGGTTGGTGGCTGGCTGCTGCAAGTGTGGGGGGGACCTGCGCTGTTTGCCGTGATGACGGGGATCTGCGTGCTGGTGTTTGCCCTCTATGGGGCTGGCCAGCGGGAGACCAGGGCGTCCCTTTACCCGCAGGAGTGAGAGTCAGTCGTAAGGCCGTCAGGGTTGTCGTTCCCCAGCGCGATTATTGCTGGTACCTCAGTGGGTTCCGTTGGGTGGGATGCTTTTGATGGCGCGCTTGGCTGCATACATCCTCTCGTCAGCCAGTCGTATCAGATTGAGGCCATCCTCGTAGTGCTCCGGTCCGGTCTGCGCTATGCCGATGCTGAGGGTGAGATTGCCCAGCCGCTCCTTGATGGCCTGATCCAGCCGTTTCAGGTAGATGTCGCGGGCCTGACTCTCGTTGCAATTGGGCAGGATCAGGCAGAACTCATCCCCGCCATAGCGAAAGCAGCTGTCCTCGGCGCGAAAAACCTGACGAATGCAGGTGCCGACGATCCGCAGAATTTCGTCTCCGCGCTGGTGCCCTTCGGTGTCGTTGATCTGTTTGAAATTATCGATATCGAGATAGGCGATGGCCAAGGGCTCGGCCCGGCGCTGGCAGGTGCGCAGGGTCAGTAACAACAGTTCGTTGAGATGGCGCACGTTGAGTAGCCCGGTCAGGGCATCGGTGCGGTTCAGATCTTCCAGTTGTCGAGTGCGCTCGCGCACC
Organism: Aeromonas sp. MdU4; assembly: GCF_041929505.1. Lineage (NCBI taxonomy): Bacteria > Pseudomonadati > Pseudomonadota > Gammaproteobacteria > Aeromonadales > Aeromonadaceae > Aeromonas > Aeromonas sp. MdU4. The sequence continues at coordinate 1,331 of NZ_JBHFMW010000043.1, forward strand.
TTCTGCTCCAGACTCTTGGCATAGTTCTCCGACTTCTCTCTGGAGGACTCAATTTCCGCAACCAGACTGCGAATGTAGGTCTCGAACACCAGGGTAATGTCGAACAGAAACAGCTTGTCCAGTGCAGCCAGCATGGTGAGCCGATCCGATTCATCGGTAATCTGTTCGAACATATCTTCGATCAGCAGGGCTTTAAGCGTGTTGATTGCTGCCAGATAGAGCTTGGGTTCGACCCCTATCCGCTTGTGTACCAGTCCGATCCGCAACCGGTTGTTGACGTACTCCAGATCGTATTGGCCGCTAAAGAGATCAAGCACATATCGTCGCTGTGCCGTGCGTAGCCGGGTGAGGGTATCGGCATCGCCGATCAGCAGGGCGATCTCGGTGATGGCCGTCTGCTGCTGGTAGAAACGGTCCACCAGCGCATCGATCCGCGGTTCTATCTTGCCGCAATAGCTTGCCAGCAGAGCCACATCCTGTTCGCGCAGCAGCAGCAACTCCTTGCGATGGGCAATCTCGAATTCGGTGATGCGCATCTGCTCAAGCAGAGTCTGTTCGGTCGGATTCATCGTCGTCCTCTGTCCATGACGGGGCAGTTACTCTGTCCACAAGGTGGGCAGGGCAAGCAGAAAAGGGGCAATTGATATTGTAGTCAGTGAGAAGGGCCGGGAGCGTAATGACCCCTGCGAGAGGGGTCATGGAGGACCGATAGGGACTAAACGGGCAATAAGAGCTGCAGGTGTTATCAGAAGGTCAGCACTTTATCGGCAGCCAGGGTCCACTGGGCCAGTAGCGGCAGGGTGCCGATCTCGATCCCTTCAATAAGCGGCAGGGTGGTGATGCCACGGGCATCGGTGCAGGTTTTGCAAAGACGAATGGTGGCTCCCTGTGCCAGCAGGATTTCCAGCATCTGCCGCAGGTTGTACCCCTCGGCTGGTGCCTGGCCAGCCAGTGCTGCGCTTACCGCATCGGACATCAGGAACAGCTTGAGGCTGGCGCCACCTTGCTCGTTGAGGGCAATGGCTAGACGCAGGGCATTGAACAGGGATTCACTGCCGTAGGGGGCGCCGTTGGCAATGACCACAATCTGTTGATTCATAAGAGACTCCTGATTTTAAAAAGCGTCATTGTAGAACCAATATGATGGGGATTGCGTGATGTCGCACAACTTCTGACGTACCTTTTCCCGGCTAGCTTGACCTGACGGCGGATCGAGGTTCTTATGGTCAATTCGCAAACATGACCGGGTGAATCGAGATGTGGAAAGTATTAGGTGCGGGATTGCTGCTGTTGGCGGGTCAGGCCTATGGCAGTGAACCGGTTGGTTGCAAGGCCCGTCTGCAGGCCGTCAACGACCAGATGGTGTTCGCCAAGGCACACAACAATGCCGGACAAATCGCCGGATTGGAGCAGGCTGCCCGCAATATCAAGGCCTATTGCACCGATGAGGGACTGATCAAGGAGCAGCAACAGCGGGTGGTCAAGCTGCGGGGAGAGGTGAACGAACGTCTGCTCGAACTGCAGGAGGCGAGGGTGAGTGGCAAACCGGAGAAGGTAGCCAAGCATCAGGCCAAGCTGGAGGAGTCCCAAACCAAGTTGCTGGAGGCCCAGCGGGAGCTGGATGAACTTCATCGCTTGGTCAGCAAGTAACGGTGATTAAGGGATCAAAAAAGGCCGATTGCTCGGCCTTTTTTACGTTTACTACCCGTGTAGCAGCGCAAACGTCCCTATCAGCTTATCTCCTGCCTCTACATGAGCAGGATCCCGGAGGGTGCCATCTGTGAGTCGCAGATGCTGATGCCGGCGTTACTGCCTGTGCATCCGAACAAACTTCTCCATCAGCTGCTCTTCGGTCTCCACGTGGGCGGGATCCCGGATGATGAAGTCTGTGAGTCGCAGACGCTGATGCCGGTTTTACTGCCTGTGCATCCGGACGAACTTCTCCATCAGCTGCTCTTCGCTCTCCACATGAGCGGGATCCCAGATGATGCAGTCGATGGGGCAGACGCTGATGCAGGTCGGCTTCTCGTAGTGACCGACGCACTCGGTGCAGCGACTGGGATCGATCTCGTAGATCTCCTCGCCGAGGTTGATAGCCTGGTTCGGACACTCGGGATCGCACATATCACAGTTGATGCACTTGTCGGTGATGAGTAGTGCCATCTCAGGCGGCCGAGTGCGGCTGACGGGTATCCTGGCGCTCACCGAGGTTGCGCAGCAGGATGCCGTAGTTCACGTCCACTTCCTTCGGTACCGGCACATAGACCACGTGGCCGTTGCCCGGTGCGGTGTCGATGAGCTCGCCCTTGCGGTTTTGCATCTGCTCCAGATTGAAGCTGAGGTTGCCCTGCGGGGTCATCAGCTCCAGGCTGTTGCCTACCAGGAACTTGTTCTTCACTTCCACTTCCACCATGTCGCCGTTGCGACCGGTGATCTCGCCGACAAACTGCTGGGTGTCGGAGACCGAGTAGCCGTAGTCGTAGTTCTGGTATTCGCTGTGGTTGTGACGACGCAGGAAGCCCTCGGTATAGCCGCGGTGGGCCAGATTCTCGAGGGTGCCCATCAGGCTGCGATCGAACGGACGACCCGCTACTGCATCATCGATGGCCTTGCGATAGACCTGGGCGGTACGGGCGCAGTAGTAGAAGGACTTGGTGCGGCCTTCGATTTTCAGCGAGTGCACACCCATCTTGGTCAGTCGCTCGACGTGCTCGACGGCGCGCAGATCCTTGGAGTTCATGATGTAGGTGCCGTGCTCGTCTTCGAACGCGCTCATGTACTCGCCCGGGCGGTTGGACTCCTCCAGCAGCACCAGTGCATCGGTCGGCTTGCCCAGGCCCAGGGTGTTGTCCGGACGCACGGCGATGGGCTCCTGACGGTGGACGATCTGGCCCACGTCATCTTCCTTGCCTTCGTGCACCTTGTACTCCCAGCGGCAGGAGTTGGTGCAGGTGCCCTGGTTGGGGTCACGCTTGTTGATATAGCCGGAGAGCAGGCAGCGGCCGGAGTAGGCCATGCACAGCGCCCCGTGGACGAACACTTCCAGCTCCATCTCCGGCACTTGCATGCGGATCTCCTCGATCTCGTCGAGCGACAGCTCGCGGGAGAGGATGGCGCGAGTCAGGCCCATCTGATGCCAGAACTTCACTGTGGCCCAGTTGACCGCGTTGGCCTGCACCGAGAGGTGAATGGGCATATCCGGGAAGGCTTCGCGCATCATCATGATAAGACCGGGGTCGGACATGATCAGCGCATCCGGATTCATCTCCACCACAGGGCGCATATCGCGGATAAAGGTCTTGAGCTTGGAGTTGTGGGGCTGGATGTTGGCCACCACGTAAAATTGTTTGCCGAGGGCATGGGCTTCGTTGATGCCGAGCTGCAGGTTTTCGTGATCGAATTCGTTGTTACGCACCCGCAGGCTGTAGCGGGGCTGGCCGGCATAGACGGCATCGGCGCCATAGGCATAGGCGTAACGCATGTTCTTGAGGGAACCTGCGGGGGAGAGCAATTCTGGTTTAAACATGGCGGACTCTTTATATCTGATTGCAAATCAGGACGGCGCCACCTGATGGCGCCGTATGGATTGAGTGCGGTCAACATCAAGCTCGTTGGAAGGTGGCTTAATGGACCGTGACCCGATGACGGCATATCCGGGGCCCATCAACAGAAGGCGCACCGGATATTCGGGGTGCGAGATTGTACTCGCCCCCATGTCATCATGCAATTTGGCAGGGATGCAACCAGAACGGAAAATGAGTTATCAGCAATGCGTAGCAGCGAGTGGCCAGGAATAACTGATGTTCAATGCCTCGGCGCGAGTTGAAACAGGGGAAACTGTTCACTCATAAAATTGCGGGGGGTATGGCCATTACCTGCGGTAGCGAGCCACTCCCAGTCCAGTTTTGGCGAGCCAGCCTTGAAGCGTTGATAGGCAACGCCCTGATGGATGGTCAGAAAGAGGGTCGTGGGGAGTCCCAGCTTGTTGCTGTAGCGCACCATCAGATCGCCCTGATAGTCGTTGCTTATTCTGACTTTTAGCGCCTGCAGTGTCAGACCGGTGGCGTGACCATGCTCGTCCCAGACTTCAAACATGATGTAAACACTCTGATATTGATTATGCCACGATGAGCAAGATGGGATGCAATTGCAACTGTCAGATCTGACAAGGTCGAAAAAGTGTGGGGGGGTAGAAAGCGAAAACCCGGCGCGAGGCCGGGTTTTCTTGAATGATGGTGGAGGGAGA